>JAUVUO010000006.1 GCA_030601015.1 Candidatus Omnitrophota bacterium
ATTGTTATCCCGCCAGCAAATAATCATCTACCGAAAAGATCTATGTTACAAGAATGACAAAGCGAGAACAAATACCCCACACCTGTCATCCCAGCGGATGCTGGGATCCCGAATAAATCATAATACCTATTATTATGTTTACATGTTAACGAATAAAAGAAGAAAAGAAGAGATTCCTGCTAGCCTAAAGGCTAGATCTTCGACATGCGCAGGAATGACAAAGGGGCGGCAGGAATACAAAGACACTCGTCTTGACTGTGGATACAGAAGATATTTTTGACAGAGCCCGATGTTGGAAATGACAACGTGGTTTTTAGTCAGCGTCTCTTGTCCAAGCGAGAGAAACGAGCTGTCGGTTTTTCGTCTCTTGTTTAACTATTAGCCCGGGCTATCATATCTTTGGCGTGTTTAATCGCGATTTGGCTTTCTTTTTCTCCGCTCATCATTTTTGCCAACTCTTTTATTCTGGTATCAGTATTTAATAAATCTACCTTGGTAATGGTGCGGTTGTTTTCAATAGATTTTAAGACTTTAAAGTGATAATCACCGAAAGAAGCTATTTGAGGAAGGTGAGTTATAAGTATTACTTGTCTGTCATGGGATAATTCATTAAGTTTTTGCCCCGTAATAGTTCCTAGCCGTCCGCCTATTTGAGCATCAATTTCGTCGAAAATAAGCACAGGGATAGGGTCAACTTTAGTTAAAGCTTTTTTTAAGGCAAGCATCAACCTTGCGGCTTCTCCTGATGATACTATTTCAGCTAACGGTTTCAACCCTTCTCCCTCATTTGGACTTATATAAAAAGTAACTTTATCTTGGCCTTGTGAATTTATTTCCGTCTCTTCTATTCGGCATTCAAATTGAACATGCTTAATCCCTAATTCTTTAAGTTCTACTTCAATAGTTTCTTTTAAAATTTTTGCTGTTTTTTTTCTTTTGTCAGAAAGTATTCTTGCTATGTTTTTTAAATCAGTCAGTAATATATTAAGAGATTTCTTAAGCTGTAGGTCTGTATTCTCAAGATTTATAATGGTGTCGTATTTTTGTTTAGAAACAGTATAAAATTTTTTTACATCTTCTAATGCCGGCCCGTATTTTTTTAGGATGTTATAATAGATGTCATAGCGTCTATTTATGTCTTCTGCCATTCCCGGATCGAAAGAAATAGATTCCATATAATTATGGAGATTGAATAGCAGGGCGGAAGTATCTTCTTGGATACGGCATAATATGTCTGTAAAATTAGAAGTTGTTTCATCAATTCGATTTAACGATTTCAAGGGAGGAAAGACTTTTATTATAGTATTGCTTAAATCGGAGTTATCGTTTTCAATAATATTAATAACTTCTCTCGCATACTCAAAAAGTTCTCCTGTATTATTAAGGCGTTGGCGTTTCCTGAGAAGTTCTTGGTATTCATTTTCGTCAAAAGAAATTTGTTCGATTTCTTTTAATTGATGTTCTAAAATATCTTGTTCTATTTCACGGTTTTTTGATATCGACCAAAGTTTATTTAGGTCTTTTTGGGCTTTTAAATATTTTTGGTATTTCATATCATAACCGTCTTTTTGGTCAACCATATCGCAAAGACGGTTGAGCATAGCTATATGGTTTTCTTGCGATAAAAGCATTTGATGGTCATGGGGGCCGTGAAAATCAATTAGATGGTTACCGATTTCTTTTAGTTGAGAAACTGTTAAAGAAAATCCGTTTATTTTTATTTTATTTCTTCCATCAGGCAGACAAGACCGGTGTATTATCAATGTAGGATCTTCTTTAGAGATGTAATCAGAAAATATGGGTAATTCTTTTAATTGGCGAGAGCATATGTATAGTTCTATCTCAACTACGCAGGCTTGTTCGGGATCACGCATTTGGTTTTTGTTTAAACGGTTTCCTAAACAAAAACGTAAGGCATCTATTAATATAGATTTTCCTACTCCGGTTTCTCCGGTAAATACGTTAAGGCCTTTACAGAATTCAAAAGATATTTTATCGATAAGCCCGAAATTTATAATTGTTATTTGAGAAATCATAGGATTAGGGTGTTATGGCCAATTATTATATAATTCATATTTTAACATTTGTTTTAAAATTTACAATTGGAGAAAAGGATAGCGGGGGGGGAAGCGTAACGATGTAACGAGGTGAAATTTAAGTAAAAAGGAAAAAGGTTGAAGGGAAAAGGAATACTGAGAACGAAAAGAAGTAGCGATGAGAAGAAAAAAAACAATTCAAAAAATAAAATATCGTAATGGGTACGCTTGTCCCGGCCCGATACTGTACCAGAAAAAATACCAAAAATAAATATTAACCAATATGGTAAAATTGTATGTGAAGAATGGAAAAATACCCAATGTTTAAGAAATAATGTTAAATTGGATGAATTTGTAATAATGCACATGGAATAATAATTTTAAATTACACGGGCACAGCACGCTGTGCCCCTACAGAATTGGTGAAATGCCCGGTTTCTGGATCTTTATCTGCAATTATCGTTCTTTTAAATCTGCGGTCACAAAACGTATTAATGAATTACGGCAAACAACGACATCACCTATCTGGCAACCTAATTATTAATCAAATTATAACGGACGGACACGCCCCTACTTATGACGAATTATTTCTGGCAAATGTTTTTTTAAAATGATAAACTATAAGATAAAGTTAAAATTTGTAATATATATATGCAAAAAAGATAATTTTAAAAACATATCATTTTTCCTTTAAAGAGTTAAAATATGAACATTTTTTTTCAGAGATTGTTTGATAAGTATGAAATAAACGAAGGCCGGATCGTAGCATATAATTATGATATTTTTAATGATAATGAGATTATAAAATTATTTAAAGAGTTTGCTCTATTCAATAACCCTTCCCTCATACCTTTAAGAGAAATATGTATTAATAGAACGGTAACTCTTATTGATTCCTTTTCTTCTATTTCTGAAACAATCAAGGCCAATTTAGAGAATATATTGCTTTTTAAAAATAAATATAATATTTCTGTTGGCCTTGATATTCATCTTTTGTCATTTGATGCAAGCGAAGGATTAACCCTTTGTTCTTTTTTACGAGATATTCAGATAGATTTTATAAATTTTATCTTTGATTTCCCTGAAATTAGTGAAGAAAAAACGAATTCATTAATTTTTCATCTTCAGAGATTTTGTTCCGATCCACTAGTTACGAATTCAAAAATTTGTTTTAAAAATTTCCCTTTTTGTTTTATACCCCCCCATAGGTTTAGATTTTTGTATCAAGGCCTAATAAAGGAGTTAAAAGGGAATGTATTTTATCAGCGCCATATTATTAAAGAGTTAGAAAAGAGAAACCCAAAGTTTTTTAGGAAATGTGGGAAGTGTAGATGTAGAATTATTTGTTATGCTTGTTCAGATGTGCAAGAATTTCCAGATTATGAATTTTTTCTTTCTCCTAAGACGCAAAGCACAGTTGTATTTGTGAGTAGTAGCTTGAAAGTCAAAAGTTTGACAGGAGATGAGGATATTCTTTGTATGCCCCCATCAGAACAAGGAGATATGTTTATGTCTATCCTGGAGGGGTTTAAAAATATTTTAATTATAGATGGGTGTCTTTATAAGAAGTTTCCATGCACGACATTTGAGGTAATGCTTGTACTTGAAAAGGGTATAAATGTTTTTGGTTCTTCAAATATTGGAGCATTGTGGGCTGTTGAATTAGATAAATATGGAATGAATGGGTTGGGGTATGTATATAATTATCTGAAGAAGCAATTTATTAAACCTTATCATATTGTCGCTCAAATATACAACGAAGAGGATAATACCCTATCAACATCATTGGTAAGCATTATATATTTTCTTGAATCCTGTCTGAATGAAGGAGGCATTAGTGAAGATGATTTTAAAAGATGTTTTGAAACCGCTAATGATATTCATTTTATGGAGTTGTCCTTTAAGTTTTTTTTTAACAAGCTAAACGTGTTAAAAATAATCTCCAAGGAGAGTCTTTTGAAATTGAAAGATTTTTTCTTTTTTAGGGGAGAGGAATATTGGGATATTAAAAAAAAGGATGCTCAACTCCTTGCTATGGAATTTAAAGGTATTTTAAAGGAGAGAGGCAAAAATTATGTTAATGAAGCGTTTAGCCGGACTAAAGAAAAG
Organism: Candidatus Omnitrophota bacterium; assembly: GCA_030601015.1. Taxonomy (GTDB): domain Bacteria; phylum Omnitrophota; class Gorgyraeia; order Duberdicusellales; family 4484-171; genus JAGLSE01. The sequence goes on from JAUVUO010000006.1 coordinate 4,146, forward strand.
TGTTTAAAAGCGCTTCATGCAAAGTACTCTCTCAGTAGAGACTTATCTTTGCCAAAAAACTGGGCTTCTACCAGGGGAAAAGTGGATAATAAAACAGAATTATGGTCAAGAGATAACAGGGAGCTACCTGTTAAAGAAACCCTTAATTTGGCAGAAATATTTTTTAATGACTTGGATATAGTTGTTGCAGATACAATTAAGTTTGATTCAACAAGTAATATTATAATTAATATATTTTTTATGCCTTTTTATTTTTTAGAACGAAATGTATCCTCTTCTACCGGAAACGGGAATAATATAAAAGAAGTGTTAGTTTCGGCATATATGGAATTGTTAGAAAGAATACCTATGTATGAATTCAGCTCAGTTTTATCTGATTCAGGAAAAAATAATGGCGATATTTTTCTTTATACCGATTTACCTCAGGTTTATAATTGGGATGAAAAAGAAAAGGAGAAGATGCGATTTATAAAGGATATGGGTTATGTAAAGGTAACTAATATTTTAACAGGCAACAATGTTCTTATTCCGGGATATGCGGCCTTTTCAATAAATTCCGGATCTGACGGGAATGCATCGGGCAATTCCCTATCGGAAGCTGTGCTATATGGTATCTATGAACTTATTGAAAGAGATGTTTGCAAGGTTTATGATTCTATAGATTTGAAACTTAAGAGGGAACTTGTTATAAATAACATGAACATTAAAGATGAAAAGTGTGCTTCTTTGATTAAATTTTTTGAAGTTAAAGGGTGTAAACCGATATTTTATAATTTTATTAATATTTATAATATTCCATGTGTGAGGTGTGAAGTCTATGATGTGAAGAATAAAATAAAACGTCATGGGGGGACAGCAGTTAGATCAGACATGAATTCCGCTCTTTTTAACGCCTTATCTGAAGCATACATGGGATATATTATAGATTTTATGGGCATTAAAGATGACAAATGGTCTATTTTTGATTTCAAGAAGAATCCGGCAGCTTATTTAAATCAAGAAAAGGCGATCCTTTCGGGGAATTTTAAGCCTAATCAAACAATTTTTTCATTTAGTGGTTTTGATTCTATATTTGAAGAAGTAAATTTTGTTGTTGAAAAACTTATGAATGCCGGAGTCAAAGATATTCTTGTTGTTAATAACAGCCCATTGAAGAAATTCAAACTTAAAAGTGTGAAGGTTATTATTCCAAATTTAGAATTAGTTTCTATTAAACCTTACAAACCATCGCGTTTATATGAGGCAAAAGTAAAGCAAACTCGTTTCATGATATCTTGTTTAACTTGAGAGTAGAGAATTGTTGGAAAATGGAAAATTTTAGGAGCATTTTTATTTTTATATTATTTGGCTTTTTTTAGGAATAAAATAAATTTTTTAGGAGGTTTATATGAGCATTCTTTCAGAGTGGAAAAGTCTTAAAAAAATAAAAAAAATGGGAATTAACCAAGTGATTCCTTTTTATGAAAGTTTGTTGAGAGCAGGTGCTATTAATTTTCGTAATATTGACTTTTTGTCCCAAATTAATCCTAAACAAAAAAAAGTTTTTTTAAAAAGTTTAAGGGTTATTTTGGAAGGCAATATTGTGGAGGTTGGATGTCTGCCTCAATTAGGAATGGCTTTACTTGCCAGCTTATATTTTATTTTAAATGGCAAACGGGTTATTTGTATATTTAGTAATATTCTTGAATTTAATTCTTATTCGGAATTATTAAAGATTTATAAGGAAGAACTCGGAATTGATATAGGGGTTAAAGAAAATGAGGCATCTGAGGAAAAAGATAACTCATACACTAAAGATATTGTTCTTGTTGAGTATGTTAGATTTATTAAGGATTTTTATGCTGACAGGGATTTAATAAAGATAAGGCCGACAGTAGCTATTATAACAGAAGTTGATTTGTGTCTTTATGATAGAAGACTTTTTCTTTTTAGGAAAAAAAATTTAACAGCTATAGCTGCTGTTTATCAAACTAGAAACAATAAAAAATCTTGGCAAGATCAGAAAGAAGTTTTAGACTTTAAGGAGACGGCCCTTTTATTTGATCAGGTTTGCGGCTTATGCAGTTTAATCACACGTCAAGTTACAAAAGAAATAACAAAGACTTATAAGATTAGTGTGAAAAGTATAGCTAAATTTAATATGGATGCCAGCTTGCAGACATTAGTTTTTAAGAGCCGGAAAGAAAAGTTTGATGTTTTAGCTGATGATGCGGCAAAAGAAAAAAATGATATTTTAATTGTTTATTATTCTCAGGAAGGATATCATTCTCTAATTGAAAAATTTAAGGGTTTAAAGAAAAGTGTTGTACTCACTATAAACAACGACAGTGATCTTAATAAATTCTTGAATATGACAGGAGATAAAAAGGTTATAGGTTTAGTTCAAGGAACTCTCGGCCTTGACCTTTTGGCATTTTTTAGAGAAAAGAAAGTAAAATTTATTTTGGCAGAACACGCGCTATTTTTGCATCATCATATAAAATTTAAGATTTTTTCTAAAAAAAAGTTGGGGGTTCAAGTTAAACCATTGTTATATATTTCTCTGGATGATGAGGTTGCGAAAATTTATACAGCAGGTGCCGATTTTGCCCAACCATTTAATTTAATAGAATTTATTGAACAGAAATATTCAACCAGATGGATGCGTGAATTAATAGCTAGGGGTATTCTACGAAAAATTTATCGATTGCGGTCTGTTTTTTGGGATGAGAATAATCCTCTTTTTACAGAGATTTTTACGCCTTCCTTGGCGGAAGGTAATAAAATAAATAAAATGAATAAAGAAATGAATAAGCATATTTCAGGTCTTTGCTTTTGCGGGAGCGGGAAAAAATTTAAAGATTGTCACGGGAAAATATAAATGTTAGAAGTCTTTGCAACATATAAAAATAGTTTGCTATTTCCGGATCAAGTTGAAGGGGCATCTGCGGATATGCCACTAGACAGGTTTTCTTTTATACTCGATTTTCTTATTTCCTGCGGATATGATTGTTGTGTTCTAACTGGTAATGAAGTGTTGCGGCATCCTGAGTTAAATGATTTTTTGCTGGTTGCTGAAAGAAAAAAAATGTCTATAATTATTGAGACGTCAGGATTTCCGAACGGTAAAATAAATGAAATCGCCTCTAGACATAAAATTGCTATTAAGTGGAAGATATATCATCCAACAGTTTATAGGCAAGGCCAATATGAACAGTTACTCGGTAATTTGGATATAGTTACCAAAAGGTATAAAATTTTTACAGAGGCCGTTATAGTCGTTCACGATTTATCTTTAGATTATAGCTTTATTGCGGATTTTATCAGGGAACAATCAGTTAACAACCTTTATTTAGATATTCTTTGTAAAGCTTTTGATAGAAGAAAAGAAGAACAATTAAACAGATTACAAAAAATAAATTCCAATTTTTTTGTTTTAATTAAACAGGCTTTTGAAGAAGGGATAAAAACTACTATCGGATGCGTTAATGTCCCTTGTGGATTTTCAGATTCCGAGTTTGGAGCTTTGATTAAGATGGGCACTATGATGAAAAAGTGTTTACCTTATCCGGGAGTTCTGCCTGATCTTAAGGTGTATCATTGTAGGGCATTAATTAATGAGTCTGAAAGGAATTTGGCGAGTTTTAAAAATTGGGAAGGATTATTAGAATATTTTTTTAAAAGGTATGGGGAAATTCAGGTTAAGACTTTATTTTTTGAACAATGTGAAAGTTGTCTAAGCCGTAGAGCTGAAGTTTGTTTCGGCGGATGTCTTTTGTTAAAAACAAAGAGTAAAAGATAGAGATATATGAAAATAATCCTTGGGTTAGATTCTGGTGATACTTCTGAAATTATAGATTCTTATATAAAAGATGGGGCGGATGAATTTTTTTTAGGGTTTGTCCCTTGCGAGTGGTACAATTATTACGGATGGGAAATAAGCCCAAATCGTAGGACTTATGGACATTCTAGCCAATTTACCGAATACGAAAGTTTAGAAAAAACAATTTCCTTGGTACATCAACGAAACAAAAAAATATTTATTGTTTTTAATGCTCATCAATATAATTTTAAGCAAAGCACTTTACTCAAACAAATAATTTGTAAAATTGAAGAGTTTAACCCTGATGGCTATATTGTGGCTGATCCGGCTTTAATGATTTTATTAAGAGAATTGGGTATTAAGAGAGCTTTACATTTGAGCACAGGGGCAGCTTGCTATAATAGTGCGGCTATAAAATATTATTCTAAACGATTAGGAATAGACAGAGTAGTTCTTCCAAGAAAGATGAGTCTTAAGGAAATAGATGGTTTGACCAAGAAGTGTGGTAGTTTGAAAATTGAATTTGAGGCCATGGTAATTTATTATAGGTGTTATTTCAATGATGAACATTGTTTCACCTGGCATTCAGGAAAAGAGCAAAATTTTTGTTCTTATTTTGTAGAAACGGAAAAACAAATAAATAAATTGTTTCCCGAGGATTGGAAAGAGACATTTAATAAAATTTTACAAACTCCTTTAGCTCAATTCGAAGAAGGAAGTTTATTGGATGAGTTTATTAAGGAAAATCACAGCAAGTTTGTTCCTAATTTTAAAGGGGAAAAATTTTTGCAATCTATTTATCGGCCGGAGAAAGCCAAAGGGATTAGCTCTAGGTTAACAGAATTATTTTTTATAAATTGCGGCCTCTGTGCTATTTCAGAATTGAAAAAGTCCGGAGTGACAGTTCTTAAGATTCCTGTTAGAGGGGAACCCCTGAAGAAGAGGAAATTTTTACGTATAGTAAAAAAAGTACTTAATAATCGAAATCCTACGAGAGAATTTTGTAGGAGTTTAATAAATAGTCCTGATTTTTGTTTAAAACCGGGCAAATGTTACTACAATATGGGAGATTGATTTTAGATTATGGAGTTCGCGTTTTATTTATCAACAATTTCAGATTTTAAAAAAATTGCGGATATCTTATGTCCTGTTGATTGTACTAAAGCCTCCGCTGAAATAATTCAGGCTTTTTTTGGAGATATATATCAAAGAGAGCATTACGGTAATCTTATTGGTTTGGAGACTTTGCAAAGGAGTATGTTAAAAAACGAAAAATTTTCACGCTTATATTTTGGGCAGGAGTTTTGTGAGTTTCTTATTCCTAATTTGGAAGAATTAAAAAAAGCCTATTATATTAGCCGACAATTGGATTGGGATTTTAGTTATACTACCGGTTGCCTTACTGAAAATAGTATAGAAAAAGTAAAAAAAAATTTAGACTTTTTGGCTCAGGAAAAAAAAGAGATAGAAGTGGTTGTTAATGATATAGGTTTACTTTCTTTGATAGCTGAAGAATTTACCTCTTTGCGGCCGGTGTTAGGAAGGTTATTGATTAAACAGAAGCGTTTAGATAGTTATTCTTCTTCCTTGAGGCAGATAAATATGGAAGGTATAGATAATTCATATGAGAAAATAGTAAATAATCAAACAGAATCACTTAAGACATTAAATCTGTCTATATCGGGTTATAGACAGGAACTTAAAAAATTAGGAATAAATAGGGTAGATATTGATATTGTTTCACAAGGTGTATATTTAGAGCCGGAAGCGTGGAATATTTCTTTCAGCTGTTATTACCCCTGGGCTTATATAACCGGTGGTAGAACTTGTCCAACAGCAGCTATTGCCGACCCGATTCGTGAATTTGTTGTTGTTGATAAGTCTTGTTCTAAATTGTGCCGAGAGATGAATAGATCTGTTTCGGACAGCCAATTTTTTAAACCAGTGGTTCAAAGAGGTAATACTGTTTTTATTTTTGTTAATGATTATTCAAGCCCTTATCTTTCAGGGGACATACCGGTGGATAGAATTATTTTTGAACCCGTAATTCCTATTTGAACTAGATAATTGGTTTGCATAAAATTTTTTTTTAAGTTATAGTCTAGTTAGGATAATATATGAATTTAAATAAAAAGAAAACGTTTACAATGATTGAAATGATGGTTGTTTTAGTTATTATGGCGGTCTTGACAACCGGAGCAGTAGTATCTTTTGGTATGCTTACTCCAAAAAGAGTAGAAAAGGATGCAAGGATGCTTATAGCGAATTTGAATTGGGCAAGAGAAAAAGCGATGAATACACATATTCATTATGGTATTAATTTTGATGATGCTAATAAAGAGTATACAATTTATGAATCACCCAATGCGAGCGCCGCTCTTGATTTTACGATAGTTAATCAGAAGAAAATAGTGTCTTTGGAGTCAAATATTTCCTTAACCCCATCGGGTTCGCCTAATCTTTGGTTTTATTCCCCGGCTATAGAAGACAGGAGTTCTAATTCGTTAACAATAATTTTAGATAAAGATACTGCCGTTAAAAATGTGGTTATTTTTAATGAAACGGGGTTTGTGAAAATATTGTAACCAAAATTGGCGGATTTTATAAAAAGTTATGAGAAGAGGGATTAATAGAAAAAGTTTAAGTTTAATTGAAGTATCAATCGCAATGATTATATTTGCTATTGTTTCCGGGCAGATGTTTAGGGTTTTCCATGAAGGATTTAAGGTAGGCAGAAAATCTGAGGAAAGAACTTTAGCTTATAGTTTAGCAAGAGAGGAAATAGAGGGACTATTTTTTTTGGGCCCTAATTTGTTTTTGGCCAATAATATTTGTACTCGCCCCGGTTGTTCTGACTCTTATTGCCCTTGTCAAATAACAAGTTTGGTTATTCCCCCTGATGAAGCTAGGGTGGTAGTTGCCGGGTTTGCTGGTATTGAAAGAGAAGTTGATGTTGTTCATCCTTATTTAACTATTAACGGATTGTCTCATATCAAGGTGACTGTTTGGTGGGACAATAGAAAGGAGTATGAATTTTTTGAAACCTTAAAGGCTAATTACTGATAAATTTTAATTAGGTGTTATAATTGTGGTAAATAATGGATAAAATTAAAGGCAAACAGCTAAAGGAAAGTTTTACTCTCATAGAGATGATTGTTTCGATTGCTGTTTTTTCTATTTTAGCTGTAAGTGCGGGCGGTACATTTATTTCAATGAGTGAGTCTTGGAATAGACAAAAAAATAAAGTTTATTTGATCCAAGGGGTAAGATGGGCTATGGATTCTATTAGCAGGGAGGTAAGAGAATCTGCAGAAAGTGGCTTGGGCCGTCTCAAGGTTAGCGGAGGGGGAGATCGTTTGAAGTTTGGTAAGGACAGGGATGGAGACGGTGATTTTGATAATTCCGACAGGCCTTTCATATATTATTGGATTGGAAATGGAGGGGTTTGGGGTGATTCTGATAAGTTATACAGAGGAGAAGGTAATAATAGGCCACAAGCAAATGCTAATCGTCAGGAAGCAGTTAATTTTCTTGTTGATCCCAATCCCAGCGGAAATTATATTTTTGATTTAAGTTCAGGTGTCTTGACTATTGAGTTGACGGTTAGGCCGGATCCGGATAATCCTCCAGATGGAGGGAATCAAGATTATACCTTGAGGTCAAAGATGCGGCCGAGGAATTAATTTAAATATTATTTTGTAGATAGTAAACGGTGAATTAATATTGAAAGATTAAGAAATCATGAAAAAAGTTAAAAGGAATAATTATAGGTCGGCACAAGTCATATTATTTGTTTTCTTTTTACTTATTCTTTCCGGAATTCTAGTTATGGGCCTGCAAAATATGTGGCAGTCAGAAATACAAACCAGAACTCAGGGGAGAGAGGGCCTGAAGGCTTTTTATATAGCTCAGGCAGGGGTTGAGTACGCAAAAATGAGATTGGCAAACCAGGAATCCTGGGTAGGCGGCGGCCCGTTTTCATTTGGGGATGGAACTTTTAATGTGGCAGTTAGAATTGAGCCTTGCCCTGTTGGCTGCGGTTGCTCCGAGTGTCGGAACATTGAGTCTACAGGGAAAGTATACGATTCTCAGGGAGCACAAATTGCTGAGAGAAAAATATCTGTTAATATTACATTGGACAAAAATCCAAATGACCCGCCGGATACCCTTGGTGACGAACAACAACTTGTTTGGAGTTGGCAAGAATTTTAAATAAGAATTTAAATGAAATATATTTTTTAAAATATGCAAAGGTATAATTATACTGCCAGAGATCAGACAGGAAAGATTATCAGAGGCAAGATAATGGCCGAAGATGATGTGGATTTAGCTCATAAGATTTCCAGTTTGGGATATTTTCTTACAAATTTTAAAATAGTTTCAGAAGATAGAAATGCTACTCAAGGCAAAATTAAGACAAAAGGCCTTAAAATGAAGCCCAGAGAATTGCTTCAGTTTACTTATCAAATTTCTACATTAATAGATGCCGGATTGCCCTTATTGAATGGATTAAATGAGTTGGTAAATCAATCTTCCAACGAAACTGTTAGAGGTATTCTTAGTGATGTTAGATATAGAATAGAGAGTGGGGGGTCGCTAAAAAATGCTTTAGCAGCTTATCCTAAAACTTTTACTCCGATTTATCAAGCTGTTATAGGTGCAGGTGAAGCTGCCGGTAAATTGCCGCAGGCGTTAACGGATTTAGCTTATTTATTAGAGTGGCAGCAAGATTTAAAAGCCAAGATTAAAGAAGCGGCTATGTATCCAATTATACTTTTTGTTGTGCTCACATTTGTGGTTGCAATTTTGGTAGTAAAAGTTATTCCGATTTTTGAACCAATGTTTGAGGCTCAAGGCCAGGATTTGCCGTTACCTACACAAATTGTTTTAAATGTAAGTAGTTTTGTCCGTAGTTTTTGGTATTTAATGATTGGGAGTGGTGGTTTGTTATTTGGAGTATATAAGGCGTATTATTCGACTGAAAACGGTAGATATATTATTGATAGCATAAAATTAAAAATGCCTATAGTTGGAGATTTGATTCGGAAAACAGTCCTTTCTCGATTTTCTCATATTTTTGCGTTAAGTTTTAAATCAGGAATAAATCTTTTAACTTGTTTGGATACAGCTAAAGATGCTTGTGCTAATGAACGGATAGAGAGGGCTATCGAGAAAGTTAGAAATTCAGTTAATGTTGGGGAAAGATTAGCGGATTCTTTAAAAGCCAGTAATGAATTTCCAAATATGGTTGTCAGCATAATTAGCGCGGGAGAACAGTCAGGAGCTTTAGCGGAAACATTAAATAAGGTTGCGAGTTTTTATGATAAAGAAGTAGAAGTTACGACTAAAAGAATTTTTGTTTTAATGGAACCAATAATGATAGTTATAATGGGCATAGTAGTTGGCGGTATAGCGGTAGCTATATTCTTACCAATGTTTCAAATGGGGGACATGATAGGAGGTTAGGTTTTGTCAAATTTTATAGGTATAGATATTGGAACTGTTTTTACTAAGGTAGCTGTCTTAAGCAAAAAAAACTATATTAAAAAGATATTTTTTTTTATGACTCCTTATGGAAATAGAGAAGGATTGAACAGCATAGATAAGGATATATTTGTAAAAAAAATAACTGAAAATATTTCTAAAGGGGATTTGATAACTTCTTCAATTGTTATGAATGTTCCTTCTTCTTCTATCTTTGTTATGATTGTTGACTTGCCGAAGATGTCAAAAAAAGAACTGGGAGTAGCGGCTGTTTCTGAAGTAAAGAGAAAAATGGTACCGCCTCCGACATCCAATAGCGTTTTTGAATACAAAATTATGGGGGAAAAAGTTGTAGAGGATGTTTCATTTGTAGAAGTTTTAGTTATAAAAACGGAGAGTGAGTATGTAAATAATCTTTTAAGCCTTTTTTTAACGATTAAAGGAAAGTACCCTGATATAATTATACCCAACTCTGTTGTTATCGCGAAAAATTTAAGAAATTCACTTAGAGATAAATTTTGCGCTATCGTTGATATTGGCTATGAATCTACAAATATTTCTGTGGTTAATAAAAATAATTTGTATTTTTCTAGAGATATAAAATTTGGATTAAAGAGTCTTTATGAACATTTCGCGGGGGTTGTTAACGTTTCTATTGGTGAAATGGAGGCTATTATTCAGAAAGAAGGTGTGCCTTTTGTAGATTTTGATATAAGGGATAAAGTGAGGGTTGCTGAAGAAATAATGCGTCAAAAATATGAAGATTCTTTAAAAGGAAATGAACAAAAAATAAATCTTTTGGAATTACGAATGCTGTGGGAGGAAGTTCTTCAAAGAATGAGTAGTGAGATTAGAAGAAGTGTATCTTTTTATAAACAGCAGTACAGAGGAGAGGGAATTGAAAATTTTATATTTTTTGGAGGCGGATCCTCAATAAAAGGTTTAGTGAGCGAGATAGGCAAATCTTTAGAAGGAGAGTGTGAGGTTAGTGATGTTTTTAAAGGTATAAGCTGGGAGACAGGTAATGAGGATATGATAAATAGATTTGGCCCATTATTGGCGCCGTCAGTTTATCTTGCGATGAGTGTTTCTGAAGTATCTCGAAAAGAAGATGCTATTAATTTTATTCCTAAAAAAATTAAGAGGCGAAAAAATATAATTAAACGTCAATTTTTTATATTTTTGCTAATTGTTGGTTTGATTCTTATTAATTGTTTAGCCGGATATATCATGGTTAGGAGCTGCAAGAAAAAAGAGAGGATTCTAAAAAATATTGAAGCTGGAATAAGAAAATTTGAGAATGCTGTTAATGTTTTAAATATACTTGAAAAGGATAAAGTTGATTTTAACAATAAAGTTAAAGAAATGAATAGGATTATCAGTAAACGAGTGATAAATTCAGAGATATTAAAACAGATTTTTAATTGTATCCCTAAAGAGGCAGTTCTTTTGAGCCTTAAAATGAATAAGAAAATTCAAGATGAAGATAGCGAAGGATTAATGGACGGAGGAATGAATAGTGAAGAAGGGGCAGGGCTTATGATGAATAGTGAAGAGGGGGCAGGGCTTATGATAAATAGAGGAACAGGAGAAGAGCTTTTTGGTGTATATCAAGTGCGTATTGAAACATTAATATTTAATGAGTATGAGAAATCAAAGAAAATTATGGAGGGATTTAGTGAAAGATTGCGGAACTGTAAACAGTTTACAAATACTAAACTTGTACTTCCTGTCCAAGAGGAATTGAAGCCCCGGTTTGAAGGAGGCGGATTTATTTCTTTATCCATTAAGAAGGAAAGAAAGTTTATAATAACAGCAGATATTAGAAGATGAAAGGATTTAAATATATTGTAATCATAGGTATTATTTTATGGATAGGGAGTACAGTAGCCGTTATTCTTCCATTGAAGAATAGTATTGAGTTGAAAAAAGATTTAATTAGTAAAGAAAAGGATTTAGAAAGAGGAGTTAATGCAAATAAAGAAATAGGAAGAATACAAAAAAATGTTTTTAACCAAAAATTGGAAACATTAATAATTGAAGAAAAAATACCTAAAAATGAAAAAAGCCAAGTTGATCTAATTAAAATGCTGTCATCTGTTGCCCAAAAGGCTGGATTTCAAAACATAGCGTTTACCATTGAAAAGAATAAGAAGAGTCAAGACGATATGTTTATGGGAAATATTTCACTATCTAATGGCGGAAGCGGGACGGTCAGCGATGATTTTTCTTCTTTCTCTGAAAATGGGGGGCAGAGTGATTCAGGGGGAGGCAATGTTTCTTTGGTAGAACCCAGCATATTTATATTAGAGGGGGAAATTAAATCCCAGTTAATTTTTTCTTTTTTAGAAGAGGTGTTGAATTTAAAACGTTTGATAACTATAGAATCAATTGAGATTGAGCAGTCATCTGAAATATCCCCGAGGCAGAAGGTGAAAATAACACTTGTCTCTTATTCTTTTCTGAATTAAAAAGAGTCTATAGGGAATACTGCATTTCGCAACAGTCCCATTAATTGGCAGGTTGCGATTTAGATATTTTTTCAATGCGTTGGATGGTAAGTTCAATAATGGATTTAAGCCGGATAATTTCTTGTTCTTTGGCCTTAAGTTTATTTATGAAAAATTTTTCATTTTTAAACCGTTCAAGAATTTTTAGAGAGACGTTTTCTTTGTTTTTTTTAAGCATAGACAGCTCTTCAGTCAGCCTTAAAATCTTTTCATCTTTATTGTTAGAATCATCTTTTGTTTTATCAATTTGTTGTTGATTAGCGGAAAGCTGTTTTTTTATAAAATTAAGAGAGTTAATTTTATCATCCAGTTGAGAATTTTTAGTTGATAATTGGCTGTTAAGTCTGTCAATTATAGCATTCTTAACTTTAGCATCATTTAGCAAATTTTTTACTTGCTTATTTATTGACGTATTGGATAAACTTCGGCCTTTTATTTTAGAAGTTGTATCCGATAGTAGTTTGTCTTTAATTTCAATTTGAGTTTGGCATTTTTGAAGCTCCAAGAGTTGTTTAGAATAGTCCGATCTAAGTGCGAATAATTTAGACTTATATATACTTGTTTTACTTAATAATGATTCTAAGGTGGCAATTTGTCTTTTTCTATCCAATATTTCAGAGGTTAATTCATTAATTTTATCTGAATTGTTAATTGATTATTTGCTCGTTTGAGATATTTTTTTATAACATTTATTGAGCTGCTTTTCTAGGTTTTTTATTGAATTATCTTTTTTATCAAGTTCGGCCAAAAGGGATTGTTTTTCGCTTTCAGAAGTTTGCAGTTTGGTATTTAAATCCTTCAAATCTTTTTTATAAGTAGAAGATGTCTTTGCGGATTGTGATAATTTTTCAAAACATTCGTCGAGTTCATCTTTTAAAATTTTTAAAGTTTCATCTTTCTCTTTGAGGTTTTTTTTAAGTATTTCTTTTTCTTTTTGTTGGCTAGCTATGGTATTCGCAAAGTTTTCTATACGATTATTTTCATGTTCTATAGATTTTTCTAAACTTCTAATCTGTTTTTCTACTTTATCTTCAAGAGTCTCTGAATAGGCATGTGTAGATAGCAAAAGCAATATTATTATCGTAATTATTCTTTTTTTCATTTGATAAAAATTATACCTTTTTGGATTTTGTTGTCAAATGGTTTTTTGTTTAGAAAGCTTATACGAGTTTTAAAGAGTAAATGCAATGTCAAAAATTTAATCAATGTTAGGAAGGAAATCGATTTTTAAACGTTTATTTTGCATCTTTAGAATTTGCGAATAAATCTTGACACTACTCGAATAAATTTTGACTTGTAGGCTAGCTGCTTTAATGGTATATTAATTTAAATCCTCAAGAAGGTAAAAGTACATTGTTATTAAAATTTTATTATATAGAGATCGTTTTAAATAGCCGAAATAACCAATGTTAATGTAGACTTTTTATTGAAAATAAGGAGACGGCATGAAAGATGAGATGGATATCTTGAGAGAGGTGGGAACTATTGCAGCAGCCCACGCAAGCACTGCTCTTTCGACAGTTTTAGGGAAGAAGATCGATTTGTACTTACCTACTATGGAAATTTTGTCGGCAGAGGATATAGGCTCTGCGATGGGTAGGAAAGATATGAAGTTTGTTATAGAAAATGAGATTCTTTCGGGAATTGAAGGTAAGATTGTATTTATACTTACTGAAAAAGATGCATATAAATTTATAAATTCTTGTTGCCAATTGCCGGGGGATGGAGGGAAAGGTGATTTGACAGAAATGTGTATATCGTTACTCAAAGAAATTGATAATATTATTGTATCAAGCTATTCAAATGCTCTGAGTTCTCTTTTAAATAAAATAATTATTCCCTCCTTGCCGGTATTGATCAATGCGCCGTATGAAACAATGGCCAGATTACTTATTAACGATTATCGAAAAGAGAAATATATTATAAGTATCAGCACGGTTTTTGAACAAAAGGAAGAAAAGATAAAAGGATGTTTTTGGGTTTTATTGACTCCGAAGTCTGTTGAAGAAATTAAATTGGGATGTAGAGAAATCCTCGAAAGTGTCAAGAAGTAGAAAATAAAAAGTTTAATTAATTTTTATATATAGGTAATATGTATTAAGAGAAAAGGGGAAAATGATGAAAGAAGAGATGGATATACTGAGAGAAGTCGGTACTACAGCTGCAGCACATGCCAGCACAGCATTATCTTCCGTATTAGGTGAAAAAATTAATATATATTTACCTGAAGTAGAAATTGTTTCGGTGGATGAGGTAAAAAATAAAATCCATAGTAAAGATGTACAATGCATTATTGAGAATAAAATTTTGTCGGGATTAGACGGTAAAGTGATTTTTATTTTACAAGAAAAGGATGCTTATAAATTTATAAATATGTGCTATACAATGAAAGGCGAGATTAGTAAGGGCGCAGTAACAGAAATCAGTATATCTTTGCTGAAAGAGATAGATAATATAATAGTTTCGAGTTATTCCAGTTCTTTAGGTAAGCTTTTAAATAGAATTATAATCCCTTCACTTCCAGTTTTTATAAATGCTCCATTTGACAGGGCTTTAGAATTGTTGTTACGGGATTATGATAATCAAAAGTATGTTATGAGTATTACAACTGTTTTTGAGCAGATGGAATTAGATATAAAAGGATGTTTTTGGATTTTGCTCACTCAAGCTTCCGTAGATGATATTAGGCAAGCTTGCTTAAATATGATTAACGGGATAAAAAATTGTAAATAAATTTCTGTTTAAATGGAAGAAAATATACCTACAAGTATCCTTGTATTTACAAAAAATTTAGAGATTCGAAATTTTCTTAAGACTCTTTTGGAACTTGAAGGATATAAGATTTATTTTTCAAATAACATAAAGTCTTTATGGGAGGAATTGAACCATAGAAATATTGGTTTTTTGATTATA
>JAUVUO010000163.1 GCA_030601015.1 Candidatus Omnitrophota bacterium
AAGCTTTAGAAGCCATTTTAAAAAATAAAATTAAGAATGGTGATGTAATGGTAATTAGATATGAAGGGCCAAAAGGCGGTCCCGGGATGCAGGAGATGCTTTCGCCAACTGCGGCAATAAAAGGAGCAAATATAAGAGCGGCTTTAATTACAGACGGCCGTTTTTCAGGAGGTACAAGGGGACTTTGTATCGGTCATATATCTCCTGAGGCAGCCAGTGGCGGTGAAATTGGGTTACTCAAAAATGGTGATTTAATTGAAATAGATGTCAATAAAAGGAAAATAAATGTTAAAATTTCAAAAGAAGAACTAAAGCTTAGAAGAAAGAAAATGCCCCGTTTTAAATCAGAAGTAGAAGGAGGTTGGTTAGCAAGATATGCCAGTTATGTAGAGAGCGCTGATAAAGGAGCAGTTTTATCTCTTCCTTCTAAGTGACAGTTACTTAAGCGGCTATGAATAATGTATTACTGATTTACAATGAGGATTTTGAAATATTAGTTAGGAATGATTGAAGTTAAAAAAATGCAGGTAAATTTTCGATAAAGTCTTTTTTCTATTTTTATTTTATAGTAAAATCAAAAATTCTATATGTTTTATAAACAACGCCGCCTCCTTTTTCAATTGAATTTCTCATTAATACATTATCTTCCAGAACCCATGACATTTCACCCCATTCCCAACCGGCTTCCTGCGCTGCTTTTAAGGTGACATCAAAAAGCATTGGTTCTATGCCTTTATTCCTAAATTCCTTAGCAACACCTAATATAAGCAATCTGCCTGATTTGATTTTTTTAACATAATACAATAATTTTAATAAGCCGAATGGAAATAATCTGCCATTCCTAATTTTAATTAAAGCTTCATTTGCATTTGGAAGACATATTGACATTCCAACAGGTTTACCATTAGCTATAACAAAAAAAACAAATCTGGGATCAGCTATGGTTTTTAGTTCCTTTGCCATATGCTCAAACTCTTCATCTGTCATTGGTACAAAACCCCAATTCTGCTCCCATTCTTTATTGTAAATATTCTTTAATATGTCTATTTCTTCCATGTATTTTTTCATGTTAAGATTTCTTATGATTATTTTCTGCTTCTTTTTAGCGTACTCTATTATTTTTACTATTCTATCAGGAAATTTATGTTCAGTAGACATCTTATAGGCAAGAACATCCTTTGCTTTTGTAAATCCGTATTTTTCAAAAAAAGTTTTGTAATACGGAGGATTATACGGCATCAACAGCATTGGCATTTCATCAAAATTATCAATCAATGCTCCCCAGTCATCGTTACAAGAAAAATTGGCCGGCCCCCGCACAGTATCCATGCCTTTTGATTTAACCCATTGAACTGCTTTATCTAATAAGGCTTTTGATACTTCCTCATCCTGGAAAGTTTCAAAGAAACCAAAGAACCCTGTTTTTTCATTGAAAGTTTTGTTGTGATTATTGTTGATAATTCCAACTATTCTTCCAACTATTTTGTTATCTTTATAAGCTAAAAATGGCTGGATTTGAGAATGAAGTAAAAAAGGATTTGATTTTGGATTGAATTTTGCCTTCATATCCATAATTAACGGTGGTACCCAGTTCTTGTCTCCTTTATAAACTTCCCATGGAAATTTAATGAATTTTTTTAAATCTTTTTTTGATTTTATATCAACCGGTCTTACTTCTATCATAGATTTACCTCCTATTTTTCTAACTTACGAATATAAGTTTAACATTTTAAAAAATTAAATCAAATTAATGTTGAATTTTTTTTTGATTTTATTTTCTCCAAATGTTATATAATAATCATGCTTACTATAGGAAATTTGCATTTACAATCAAAAGCTATACTTGCCCCTATGTCAGGTGTTACTAATTTGCCATACCGCCTTATTAACCGTGAATTCGGATGCGAATTTGCATTCACAGAAATGATTAATATCAAAGGATTATTATATAATAATGAAAAATCCTTAAAGATACTTCAGACAACAGCAAATGATTCTCCATTAGGAATCCAGATTTTGGAAAATAGCGAGAAATTTTTACGGCCGGCGTTAGAACAGTTACAAGATTACCCTTTTGATATTATAGATTTTAATTCCGCATGCCCCGCAAAAAAAATTGTAAACAGTGGCGGAGGCGCTGCCCTTATGAAAGACGCTAAGAAACTGCAGCGTATACTTGAGATTATTATTAAACAGACTGACAAACCGGTAACAGTTAAAATAAGAACAGGCTGGGATGCAGCAACCAGGAATGCATTTGAAATAGCCAAGAGGGCCCAGGATGCCGGAGTTAGAGCTGTCTTTATTCACGGAAGGACAAGACAGCAGCATTACAGTGGGGACATTGACTATGGCACAATACGTAAAATAAAAAATTCACTGGATATTCCTGTAATAGGCAGCGGCAATATCTTTACCCCTCAACTGGCAAAAAAAATGATAGATGAGACAGGTTGTGACGCTGTGCTTGTAGCACGTGGTTCATATGGCAATCCATGGATATTTTCTTCAATAGAAAATTATTTAAACAATAAAACATTAACACACTGCCCGGGGCAGGACGATATAGCAACTGTCATGCGCAAACATCTTGATATGATTATTGACTTTTACGGTGAATTTCATGGACCTTATGTGTACCGCAAAATATTTGTTTTTTACACTAAATATTTTATAAATTCAAAACCATTAAGGAAAGAAGTGTTTTTTATGACTAAAAAAACACAAATTGTGGAATTAATTGAAAAATTCAGACACACTGCGCAAAGGCACGAAATGTATTGCCATCTTCCTTCTTAAAACAGTTAGATGGAAGTGGCGCCATTCTTAAATATCGAACTGTTTTTGAAATAGCTTGTAAAGGTATGCAATTATTGACAATAATAAAAAAATATTTAGAAACGATCTAAAAATTCTGTAATTTTTTGTGCAATTCTTTCTTTTGTATCTCGATGCAGAGTTATTGTGTGACGTTTTGTAATTCTGTCATTTGTCAAATCAAAAAAATATTTTTCTTTTGTATCGGATGAAATTTTGCCAAAAATATATTCTAAGTTTTTATCCGAGACAGTCTTGTCTCCTCTGGCCTGCATAATAAGGATAGGTGTTTTTACTTTAACGAGATTCTTATCTATTATACTTAAAGCTATTTTAAAACTGTGTACGCAGGCAGGAACATGAAACCCCTGGTAGGAGATCTCAGGTATAATTTCAAATTCTTCTTTTGAAGGTGTAGGATCTGATATCCTTTTAAAAAAAAATTTAATAATACCTGTAAGAAAAAGCCTCCAATCATCAATATGAACCAGTCCAAAGGATATTTTATTCAAAAATACCGGTGTGCTGATTAAAATAGCTGAATCAGGTAGAAGTTTTTCAGGTAAGTCTTCGAGTAATTTTAATGTAATGGAACCGCCCATTGAAAGACCCACTATATGAAAATTTTTATATTTTTTACGGTATAGGATAGCCTTTGCAGATGCTTTTTCATACCAGTGGTAAAATCGGCTTTTTTCAAAGTCATTGTAATTGGTGCCGTGTCCCGGAAGTAATGGTATAATAACCGTATATCCTTTATCGCATAATCTCCGCCCTGTATATTTTAATGACTGGGGGGTGCCTCTTAATCCGTGAATTAATAAAACTGCCTTATTTTTATCACCTTCGAAAAAAAACGGCTCTGCACCTTTAATAATTTGTGATTGGTCTAATTCAGGGGGTGGTAATTCGGGTTCCGGTAGGCCATAATACCCAATAAAAAGTGTGGCTGTTATTACAAAAAAATATAACAATACTAAAAGTTTTCTTTTATTATTTATTAGAAAATATTTTTTAAATTGCATAGATACCCGCCTTTGCGTATAATTATACAAAATAATTCCATGAAAATACTATAAAAGAAGATTTAATTTGGATAAATTTTTGACAGGTAAATTTTTGACCTTGACAACTGAATAAATTTTTGTTACGATTAAATTAACTTTCCATAGTTAGCAAAAAAAATTTAAGATACAGGAAAGAGAACACAATTAGGAATCCCTTCATTGGATTAATTAAAAGTCATTTTTATTCATAAACTCAAAAATCATGGGAGAAGAAAAATTAATTTTAATAGATGGTAAT
>JAUVUO010000214.1 GCA_030601015.1 Candidatus Omnitrophota bacterium
AAAAAATGTAAAATTGATATTATGTTTGATTTATCAATGAATTCTCAATATGGATTTTTTTTTAAAATGATGGGAATAAAAAAAAGGATAGGTTTTGATTTTAAGAATAGAGGCCGATTTTTAACTCATAAGATAAATATTACTAAGGGGTATAAGGAAAAACATGTTGCCGGATATTGTTTGGACCTATTAAAATTTTTAAATATATCGCCGAATGATTATAAATTTGATCTATTTTTATCTGAATCGGATATAGAAGCTTCAAAGGATATTCTGAATCAATATGAAGATAAAAAAAACAAGAATTTGTTGGTCGGTATCTGTCCTGGATCAGGAGATAGTTGGCAGGAAACAGCCTATTTTAAACGCTGGCCGAAAGAAAGTTTTATAAGGTTAATTGATCAATTATCCGAAAAACAAGGGGTGCGCATAGTTCTTTTTGGTTCTAAAGGAGAGATGGCCCTTTGTGAACATATTAGTGCCAAGGTTAAAAGGAAAGTATTGAATTTATGCGGAAAATTTGATTTAGAAAAATTTTGCGGATTAGTTTCTCTGTGCGATATCATTATTTCTAATGACGGAGGCCCTTTTCATATCGCTCAAGCTTTGGGCAAGAAAACATTTGTATTCTTCGGCCCTGTAGATGAAAAAGTTTATGGAGCTTATCCTAATGAAGATATAAGTAAGGTATTTAAGAAACATTTATCCTGCCGTCCTTGTTATAATGCCTTTAAATTTAAGGGATGTGCTTTTGATAAAAAGTGTTTACGTAATATTAGTAATGATGAGGTTTTCGAGGCGATAAAAAAGGAATGTCTAATATAATATTTCTCTTTACAATTTAATACTACCATTGTATAATCGTTAGACTTTAGGGAAAAAACATGAAAATACTTAAATTAGGAATACCAAAAGGGAGTCTTCAAGCTAAAACCATTGAGCTGTTTCATATGGCGGGGTTTAATATATATGTAAGTTCCCGTTCTTATTTTCCCGTCATTGATGATGTGGAGATAAAGGTCGTTCTTATTCGCGCGCAGGAAATGTCCCGTTACGTTGAAGAAGGAATGTTGGATTGCGGTATTACAGGCGAGGATTGGATTTTAGAGAACAATTCAGATGTCAAAAGGCTTGAGGAAATGCTTTATGCTAAAAGAACGCTTAATCCTGTAAGATGGGTTGTTGCTGTAAGGAATGATTCTAAAATAAAGAAGATAAGCGATTTAAATGGTAAAAGGATAGCGACTGAACTTTTGCAGTTTACAAAGAGATATTTGAAAGCAAATAAAATAAATGCCGATGTTGAATTTAGTTGGGGAGCAACTGAAGTGAAGGTAAAGAGCAAATTAGTTGATGCTATTGTTGAGCTTACCGAGACAGGCGAGAGTCTTAGGGCGAATGATTTAAAGATAATTGATACAATTTGTACTTCTACCACAAAATTTATTGCTAATAAAGTATCATATAAAGATCAATGGAAAAGGAAAAAAATGGACTATATCCTTTTGCTGTTGAAAGGTGCTTTAGAGGCTAGAGGGAAGGTGGGGTTAAAATTAAATGTAAAAAAAGCAAATTTGGATAAAATGTTATCACTTCTACCGTCTTTAAAAAAACCAACGATATCTTCGTTAACGTTAGAAGATTGGGTAGCTTGCGAAGTTATTGTTGATGAAAAAGAAGTGCGTGAGATTTTGCCGGTTCTTAAAGAAAACGGGGCTCAGGGAATAATAGAATACCCCTTAAATAAAGTAATTTATTAAAAATAGAGATATTGAAGAGATTGTTTTAGGTTTGTATCTTATTAAAGTGTTAAAGGAGTAAATATGCCTTGCGGTAGAAAGAAAAAGGTTAAAAAAGTTAAAAGACATTGGTTTAAAAAAAGACGAAAACAGCAAAGACATAAGTCTAAATAAATATAAATGAGAATAGCTCTGCTTTTCATTATTTCTTGCCTTATTGTGCCTTGTTCTGTTGCGCAAAGCCAGAAAGGGCTTACCTATATTTATAGTAATTATTTAAAAGGAATTTATCATATCTACAATGGTGAATACCTTTCAGGGTTACATAAATTAAAGAAAGTAAAAAATAAAGATCCAAAATCCATTCATGTACGCTTAAAAATTTCAGCTGTATTAATACGTTTAGAAAAACTTGATGAAGCTGAAAAAGTATTAATAGAGGCGAAAAAAATTGATCCTAATAATTTAGATGTATCATTATCTTTAATTTTTGTTTATTCCTACGCACATAAAGATAAAGAATTAGAATTGGAATACGAGGAGTTTTTAAAAAAAGCACAGGAAATAAAGCCTAAGGATATAAGTATTTCGGAGTTTTTGGCCCAATTTTATTTTTATAAAAAACGGCCTCAAGAAGCTATAAATGTTTATTTGAAAGTTTTAGAACATAGGCCGGATTATGTTGATGCTTATTTTTGGTTAGGATTTTTGTATGAGAGAGAAAATTTTCAGAATAAAGCTATTGAAATATGGGAAAAAGGGTTAAAAATTAATTCGAAGTACGCACCTATTTTGAACTCTTTAGGTTACACTTATACAATAATGGGAGTAAACCTCGAAAGGTCGGAAGAAATGATAAGAGGGGCTTTAGAACAGGAACCGGATAATGGCGCATATTTAGATAGTTTAGGTTGGATTTATTTTAAAAAGGGGAATATGGATAAAGCAAAAGAATATTTAGAGAAAGCTTTGAATCGTATTGCTGATCCGGAAATATATCTTCATCTTGGAGAACTAAATATCAGTATAGGTGAATTGGATAAGGCGATTAATTATTATAAAGAGGGTATTTTGAGGTTTCCTGATAACAAAGAGCTTCAATTAAAAATTAAAAAATATGAAAAATAAAATTAAGATTTTAGAAAGTAAAGCTAATGAAGTAAGAAAACTTATTGTAAAGATGT
>JAUVUO010000228.1 GCA_030601015.1 Candidatus Omnitrophota bacterium
AGTCAGCATTAAAAGATGTCCCTAAAGATATATTTTTTGAGGTAGTTAAAGATGAATTTACTGTTGAAGAAAAAATCCATGATCTTTTGCATTTGCTTTTAATAAAAGAAAAAGTTTCTTTGGATGAACTATTTTCTTCAGCGAAAAGTAAATTAGAGATAGTAGTTACATTTTTAGGTATTTTAGAGTTAATAAAAATGAAAGAGTTGGTAGCCATTCAGGATGAACTTTTCGGCTCTATTTTAATCGCGCGTAGAGAAATTGTTTATACCTCATTATAAAAGTAATAAAACCGGCCGATTAAAATTTAATTATTCAATAAATTTAAGGAAATATGTCTGAAGATAAATATATAGATGATTTGAATGAAAACGAAGACGAGCAGATTATTAATTTGTCTTTACGTCCACATAATTTAGATGAGTTTATAGGACAAAAAAATATAATTCACCCTTTGAGAGTATCAATTGAAGCCGCGGTAAAACGTATGGAACCGTTAGAACATTTACTGCTTTCAGGCCCTCCGGGATTAGGTAAAACCTCGTTAGCCTATTGTGTGGCGAAAGGAATGAACTCAAAAGTTACCGCGACCAGCGGCCCCGCTATAGAAAGAGCGGGAGATTTAGTAGGTATTCTGACAAATTTAGAAAAGGGCGATATCCTTTTTATTGATGAGATACATCGTCTATCCAGGGTGATTGAAGAGTTTTTATATCCGGCAATGGAAAATTTTCAAATAGATTTTGTTATTGACAAAGGGCCTTATGCTAAGAGTGTTAAGTTTAATCTTAAACCCTTTACTCTTATCGGGGCAACAACAAAAAAAGGCACGTTAAGCGCGCCTTTGCGGGGCAGATTTGGGCTTTTTTTTGATTTTGATTTTTATAAAGCGCGCCTTTGCGGGGCAGATTTGGGCTTTTTTTTGATTTTGATTTTTATATGCCGGCAGACCTTTCGATAATCGTTAAAAGAAGCGCTGAACTTTTAGATATTGAAATTGATGATAATAGTTGTTTAGAGATTGCCAGGTCTTCAAGGGGAACTCCCCGTTTGTGCAACCGTCTTCTTAAAAGGGTTAGAGATTACGCGCAAGTTTTAGGAGAAGGTTTTATTAATAAAGAGATTACATTAAGTTCGTTGGCTAAAATAGGGATAGATAAAGAAGGCCTAGACGTAATGGATAGGAAGTATTTAGCAACGATAATCGAATTATATAAAGGAGGCCCAGCCGGCATAGAAGCTATAGCCGCCTCTTTAGGAGAAGATAAAGTAAATTTAGAAGATGTTATTGAACCGTATTTACTAAATAAAGGATTTATTGTGCGAACTCAAAGAGGCAGAATAGCCAAAGAAAAAGCTTATCGGCATTTAAACCTTCCTTTTAAAGAAAAAGAGAAAGATAGGGTATATTAATAAATATATTGTTCGGGTCATAAGGGGTATCAAATAAATGTTATTTGGAGCTGCTGCAAGATAACACCAACTCCCGATTGAAATGATTATAAGATAAATAAGTTGATTAGATTACAATGTTTTCAAGAGTATCTATTTTGATAGAATGATATGTTTAGTTTAATAAAAAAAAATTCAGAAACAAAAGCAAGACTAGGTAAATTTAAAACCAGCCATAATGAATTTGTCACTCCGGCCTTTTTTCCAGTTGCGACTCAAGCTGCTGTAAAAGGTCTATCAATGAACGATTTAGAGCAGATTGATATAGATGGGTTGCTTGTTAATGCTTACCATTTGTACTTAAGGCCGGGGGTGGATGTAATAAAAAAATGCGGCGGTTTGCATAAATTTATGGGGTTTAATAAGACAATTATAACCGATAGCGGAGGATATCAAATTTTTAGTTTAGAACGGCTGCGTAAAGTTACAGATGCCGGTGTAGACTTTCGATCACATATTGACGGGAAACCTTTTTTTTTAACCCCTGAGGATGTAATAAAAATACAATTAGATTTAAACTCTGATGTAATTGTTCCTTTAGATGAGTGTGTAAAATATCCAACATCCCATAAAGATTCAGAAATAGCAGTTAATCGAACACTAAAATGGGCAAATAAGAGTAAAATTTGTTTTGATAAGAATAAACAGCCTCAAAATTTATTTTTTGGTATAGTTCAAGGGTCAATTTATCCTGATTTAAGAAAGAAATGTTTGGATGAGATAATGTCTTTAGATATAGATGGATTATGTATTGGAGGCTTAAGTGTTGGCGAACCGGAGGATTTAAGGTATAATATCCTTTCGTTTATCACCGATAATGTTGAAGAAAGGTACATTCGTTATTTTATGGGGTATGGAAAACCTTTGGATATTATAGAGGCAGTTAGTTTGGGTATAGATTTGTTTGATTGTGTCATTCCCACACGATTTGGACGGACTGGTACAGCTTTTACATGGAAAGGACAAATTGTTGTAAGAAACGCTTTATATACAGACGATAAATCTCCTTTAGACCAAGAGTGTAAATGTTACGTATGCCGTAATTATACAAGAGCATATTTACGCCACCTTATAAATGTGAAAGAGATGTTAGGAGTACAGTTGGTTTCTTATCACAACGTATTTTGGTATAAAACTTTTATGGACCAGATTCGGGAAGCTATTAAGGATAATAAATTTTTAGAATATAAAACCGGATTTTGCCGAAAATATAAAGAAGAAAGTTGTGAAGATAGTTGTTGAATTTTAAAAAAATATGTAGGGACAGACCCTGTA
>JAUVUO010000120.1 GCA_030601015.1 Candidatus Omnitrophota bacterium
CGTTAAATGAAAAAAAATAATAAATATATAAAATTTATTAATTTAGATATTGTTGATTCAACTAATAATTATGCTTTCAGGCTGGCAGAGAAAGGTCAAAAAGAAATTACTGTTATCCGGGCTATGAATCAGACAAATGGAAAAGGTAGGCTCATCCGTAAATGGGAATCACCCGCGGCAAAGGGAATATATGTTTCTTATTTGTTACGGCCGGACAACTCTCTTGGTGAAATATATCTTCTACCGCTAATTTTTTCTTTAGGTGTTGCCAAAGTTTTAAAACCAATAATATCAAACAACATTAAATGGCCGAATGATGTTATGATTAATAATAAAAAAATAGCAGGTTGCTTGGTAGAAGCACGAAGTAACTCTAAAAAAGCAGACTTTGTAATTGCCGGTATTGGTATTAATATAAATTCAAATCCCGAGGATATCCCACCAGCAGCGACTTCCCTCAAAATTGAAACCGGATATATTTATGATCAAAATAAAATATTTGAACAATTAACAACCGAAATATTAAGCCTTTACAATAATTTCAAAAAAGGTAATATAAACATTTTGATAAAGCAGATACTGGATTTTTGTCCGGAAAAGGACAAATTGATACTTTTAGAGAATCTTATGGCTATTGAAGAACTAAAAACCGAATATAACAATTTTTATAAAACCGATAATTGTCTAAATGGAGTGATAACTTTAAAATGATCGCGGTTGATATTGGAAATACTAGTTTACATTTTGTATTTTTTGATAAAAATAAAATAAAACTCAGCTTTAAATTGCTGACAAATAAAGCCACTAAAGTATCAATAAAAAAGGTTTTATCAAAACACCCGACAAACCAAATATTTGTTTGTTCAGTTGTCCCTAAGATGACTAAAATTTTTCAAGAGTTAAAAAAGGATAGTTCATTTAAAAAAGAAATTTTTATTGTTGGTACTGATATTTCGGTACCAATTCTATCTTTTTACGATAAAAAAAATATCGGTATGGATAGATTAGTTGGAGGGTACGCGGCAAAAAAAATATATCCCGGGGCAAGGTTGCTTTTAGATTTCGGTACCGCAATAACTCTGGACTTTTTATCCAAAAAAGGTGATTATCTTGGAGGTATTATCTTACCCGGTATTGGTTCAACACTTAAAACTTTTTCAAATTGCGCTTTATTACCAAAAAAAATAAATTTCTCAAACCAAATGGCCGTTATACCCAAAAATACAAACGAAAGCATTAGTAAAGGGATGACAGAGGGATTTTCGTTAATGATTAATGCTTTGGTGAATAAATATAAAAAAAAAATAAAAATTTCAATCAATGAAAAGGTTATTATAACAGGGGGAGACGCAAAAATTATAATCCCTGCCTTAAATTTTCCATATGTATATGAACCTTTTCTTGTTGTGAAAGGGTTAAGAAAAATTTCAAAAATTTTTCTTGATTAAATATAACATCAATTATTTAAGTAAAAAAAAATAATTTTAACAAAATACTTGACAACTTTAACATCATGGGTAAAATAATTAGCACTCTTAGGAACAGATTGCTAAAATAGACTGGTTCACATCGAAAGTTATATGCTTGATGTAGTTTTATAAAAGAAGATATTAATAGGAATAATTTAAGATAAGGAGGTATGGGATGAAGTTTAAACCATTGGGTGATAGGGTGTTAATTAAACCTCTTGAAGCAAAAGAGCAGACACGAGGTGGAATAGTACTACCTGAAACTGCAAAAGAAAAACCTCAAGAAGGTGAAATAATTGCTGCAGGAGAAGGTAAAAAAACAACTGATGGTAAAGTGACCCCTTTAGTATTAAAAGTTGGGGATAAAGTTCTTTATGGAAAGTATGCAGGAACTGAAATAACCATTGAAGGTGTTGAATATCTTATTGCAAGAGAAGATGATGTTTTAGGAATATTAGCATAAAAGGAGGATAATAAATGGCAAAACAAATAGCATTTGATGAGGCTGCAAGAAAATCAATACTTAATGGTGTTGAGCTTCTTGCTAAGGCAGTAAAAATAACTTTAGGCCCTAAAGGAAGAAATGTTGTTATTGAGAAAAAATTTGGTTCTCCAACAATAACTAAAGACGGTGTTACCGTAGCAAAAGAGATTGATTTAGAAGATCCTTATGAAAATATTGGTGCTCAGCTGGTTAAGGAAGTTGCGGAAAAAACATCTGATACTGCTGGAGACGGAACAACAACAGCGACGATATTAACAGAAGCAATTTATAAAGAAGGGTTGAAAAATGTAGCTGCCGGGGCAAATCCTATGGCATTGAAAAGAGGTGTCGATTTAGCAGTTTTAGCAATAATCAAAAATTTGAAAGAAATCTCTAAACCGGTAAAAGATAAAAAAGAAACTGCTCAAGTAGCAACAATTGCCGCAAATGGTGATTCAAAAATTGGTGAATTAATTGCTAACGCTATGGAAAAAGTTGGCCAAGACGGTGTAATAACTGTTGAGGAAGCAAAATCCATAGATACGAGTTTGGATATAGTTGAAGGTATGCAATTTGATCAAGGATATTTATCTCCTTATTTTGCAACTGATGTTGAAAAGATGGAAACAATTCTTGAAGATCCCTTCATCTTACTTTATGAAAAGAAAATAACTAACCTAAAAGATTTACTGCCTCTATTGGAAAAAATTGCCAGGGCAAGTAAACCTTTAGTGATACTAGCTGAAGATGTAGAAGGTGAAGCTTTAGCTACTTTAGTGGTTAATAAGATTCGCGGAACTTTCGTGTGCTGTGCTGTTAAAGCACCTGGCTACGGGGACAGACGTAAAGCAATGCTTGAAGATATAGCTATTCTTACAGGCGGTAAATCTATAACAGAAGATTTAGGATTAAAATTAGAGAATGTTACTTTAGAAGATTTAGGAAGAGCAAAAAGAGTTCGTATAGATAAAGATAATAGTACTATCGTTGAAGGATTGGGAAAGTCAGAGGCAATCCAAGGGCGGATCAAACAAATAAAAGCTCAAATTGAAAATTCTGATTCTGATTACGATAAAGAAAAACTCCAAGAAAGATTAGCTAAGTTAGTCGGAGGAGTAGCAGTAATTAACGTAGGAGCAGCTACGGAAACAGAAATGAAAGAAAAGAAAGCAAGAGTTGAAGACGCATTACACGCAACAAGAGCCGCAGTTGAAGAAGGTATAATTCCTGGAGGAGAAGTTGCAATTCTTCACAGCATACCTGTTCTTGATAAAGTAAAAGCAACAGGGGATGAGCAAGTAGGGGTTAATATAATTAAACGAGCTCTTGAAGCTCCATTAAGACAATTGGTTATGAACGCCGGATTTGAAGGTTCGGTTATAGTTGCTGATATTAAAAAACAAAAGCCTACCGTAGGTTTTGATGCTGAACAAAATAGAGTTACTGACATGTTTGAAGCTGGGATAATTGATCCTACAAAAGTTGCCAGAACTGCTTTACAAAATTCAGCTTCAATTGCTTCTTTACTACTAACTACTGAAGCAATAATTGCAGACAAACCTGAAAAAGATGATAAATCCGGCGGAATGCCAGCTGGTATGGGTGGAATGCCAGGAGGTATGGGTGGAATGCCAGGTATGGGCGGTTATTAAGTTTAAATAAAACTTTTTGATTATTTTAAACCCTCCTACTCTTTAAACGCTAAAGAGTAGGAGGGTTTTTTTGTTTAGAATTTAGGATTTCTTTTTTTCTTTTTATTTTTTTACGTCTTTACTTTCTATTTTCAATCCTTAAGCAACCTGCAGCCTGTTTTTTTTATTTTTTTCTTGCGCTCTCCGTTGATTTGTGTGAGATTTTTTCTCTTTATTCTGTTTTTTTCTAACTCGCTAACTTGATAACCCGTAAACTGTTTAACTTTTTCCTTTAATATTTAAGATTTAGGATTTCAGGTCTAACCATTTTTTTATATAGATTTTTCATTAATCAATGTTATAATATATTTTAATTGAAACTTACTAAAAAAAATCCTTTATGAAATTATGGTAAAAAATTTTCCACTTACACCAGTAAATGCAGATAATTTGGAGATTGGTTTTTTTAAGTATGCACTAACCCCTAAAAAACAATTTATTTCTTCTAATCAAACGTTTGTTGATATCCTTGGTTATCCATCCCAAACAAAATTATTGTGCCTAACTTTTGATGATATATTTATAAACACACACGATAAAACTGTGTTTTTAAAACTTTTAAAATCCAATAAAATAGTAAAATCATTTGAAGTAGCCTTAAAGAAAAAAAATAAAAAAACTATTTGGGTGTCAATGACTGCTTACTGCACTTTTTCAAAAAATGATAACTTCTATATTGAAGGAATAATCCAAGATATTACTTATAAAAAAAACATGCACGATAAACTTTTAATGGAAAAAAATTTTCTTCATGGTTTATTTGATAATCTTCCGGACGCAGTCTATTTTAAAGATAGAAAAAACTGTATTATTAAGGTAAATAAATTTTATACTAAAGGTACCGGAATGAAAGAAGAGGATATTATAGGCAAAACTGACTTTGCCTTTTTTCCTTACGAACAGGCTAAAAAAATGGCCGCTGATGATAATTATGTTTTAAAGACAGGTAAGCCTATTGTAGGAAAAATAGAAAAAACATTTTTACCATCAGGGATATGGAATCAGGTTATTACAACAAAAATCCCTATGTATGATAAGTGTGGTAATATTATCGGGACAATGGGAACAACCAGGGATATGAGTAATTATGCTAATTCTAAAGAGCAGCGGGTAAATATGATGATACATGCGTTTGAAGTCCTAGGGAAAGCCATAAAAAAAAGGGATCCTTACACTTTTAGCCATGCTCATCATGTTGCACATATAGCAGAGAAAATTGCTAAAAATTTGGGATGGAATGAAGATGAATTGTTAGGAATAAAATTAGCAGGCGAACTACATGACTTGGGTAAAATGAGTTTTCCCGGTTTATTTAAAATATCTAACGGAATACTCATTTTACCCAAGTCATGTAGTTCGCCTGCTAA
>JAUVUO010000178.1 GCA_030601015.1 Candidatus Omnitrophota bacterium
AAAAAACTTATTCCCGATAATACTTAATTTTGTATATTAACCTTTAAAATTTACTACCTGAAATATTAATCCTGAGTTAAAATTTTATAAAATATCTCCCGGCCCTTTTCAATAAATACCATGCCTTTTTCTATAGCTAATATACTATACCCTCCAATAACATCGTCTACGGTAACGATTTCTCCATCAATTATCGCGAATCCTTTTTTATCTTTACCTATCGAAATTCCTGTCAAAACCAATCCCGTCCGAAACCCCGCGTCCCTTTTGTTTCGATTATAAAAGGGGTCCTCCCCCCAAGCTAATTCTTTCCTTTTTACCTGGGCTTCAATAATTTCTTTTGAGACTTTAGTTGTTTTTTTTAAAACAAGAGGGCCGGATTTTTTTTTATCATCGGTTTTTTGAATTTCTTTATTTAGCTCTTCTTCGGCCTTTTGAACTCTCTTAACTTTTTTGGGTTTAAAATTATTTATAACAACAAAGATAAAAATCAAAACCAAAACAACCGCCAAAATTAATTTGTTTTTTTCCTTATTCATAAAATATCTTTAGCTATTAATAGACCGGCTTTACTTAATGATAGCATAACTGCTGAAAATAATAGTCGCGTTAATCTCGTCTTTTTCTTTTCCCTTAGATAAATTTTCTTCACTATCATTTATTTTTTCTATTCGAACTTTTTCAACCGCAAGGGTTATAGGTAAATCGCTTAAGGACTCAAAAAATTTACCTAAAGTTAAAAATTTGGTCTTTAAAATTATTTCAATATAGGCTTTGCTTATGCCCTCCTGAACATTATTAAATTCTAAAGACATTTCTTCAACAGATTTTATTGACCTTATATTTATTCCCAACCCGCTGCTTTTTTGAGTTAATATCAGCTGGCTATTAATATACAGTTCTTTCTCATCAAACTTTTTTTCATTAAACTCTTTCTCCTTATTTTTTATTCCCCTTAATTGTTTTTCATAGTTAGGCATACTTATAATTAAATTTCTTTGTTTTTTTAATTTATCTTCATTTTCTTTTGATTTTACTTTTTCGCTATGTATGGCTTTATTTATTTTCCGGCCGATAAAAAAATGCATTCCCAGAAATATTATTAAATATACAGAAATATATGAACCTATACGAATAATTTTATCCTTATTTGATATCATATTTTCAGCTTATTCTTTTTTTCTTTCTCTAATATAAAATCTCACAAACAATTTCAAAAGTTGCCCTTGGTATTTCTGAATACATATCGCGTGAACTTGTAAAATCAACATTATTAAAATAAGGCGATCGATTTAACTCTCGAGTATATTGACTTATTATTAAACTGGGTTCCTTAGAATCACTAACAACTTCGCCTAAAATGATTATTTTTTTTTGATTATTTAAACTCTCACTTTCCAAACTTTCTAGAACTGCCTCTATAGGAGTTATATTGCTAATTTCTTTAAGAATACCTGCCCATAAAGGCTGGCGGCCTACCGCATTTTGTAAAATCTTACCTTTATCCGATAATTTCCCTTTAATACCGTAATACTCTTCAATCAATTTAACCTTTTCGGAGACACTATCAATTTCAATGTTTGCTTGTTTATTAATTTTTTTGTAAACATTTATCTTGCTATAAGCTGCCGCATAAAACGCTAATATAGCAATAATAACCAAAGGCACTATAAATTTGGTTAAAAACATCATAAAAAAAAACTTTTGTTCCATCCTTTCTTTAGGCGGTACTAAATTTATTTTGCCTCCTTTATCAAGACAAAGCCCTAAAACAACCGTTAGATGGGAAGAAACATCTTCCGATATAATTCCCTGAGAGGATTCCCTATTATCTTTTAATATCGCGTTTAAAGGGTTTAATTTTTCAACTCCTTTTATAGACAAATTGCTTAAATTAGCCGTCAAAAACTTATCTATATTTTTAGTATGGGAGGTCCCCCCTGTAATATAAAGTTTTTCCAATGATTTAATATGATAGGTCCTAAAATGAAAACTAGCTGTTCGTGAAATTTCAATTACCAATTTCTCCAAAAATGGCCTTAATGCTGTTGTAATCTGATACCCTTTTACCGCTCCAAAATCAGTATAAAATTGAACTGTTGCTTCTTCCTTCATAGGTATACCATATTGTTTTTTAAACATTTCCGCGTGTTCTAATGTAATATTGCTACCCAAAACGCTCAACGCGGAATATATCCCTTTAGTTAAATGTTCTCCGCCAAAAGGGATTTCTCTACTGAATTGCAAACAATGCCCTTTATAAAAATTTAAATAACTTTCTTTGATTCCCATATCTAAAACTGCTAAAAAATTATCTCCTTCTATTTTCCCTACCACATTACCCAAGGCATCAGCCTTGGTATTTATGGCTACCGGCAATAAATTAAACTTTTTTAAAAAACTAATATGTTTATCTAAAATATCATTTTTTATAGCTATACAAGTTACCCTGGAAGAAGTATCTTCTCCCAACATCTTTGTTATAAGATAATTAAAATAAACATCTTTTAAAGTCAACGGTGAAGGTATTCTTTTCTTTACCTCTAAACTCACAGCGCCTCTTAAATCTTTTCTAGGAATAAAAGGCAGAAGAAAATAAAAAGGAAAGGTGCCCTTTCCTCTAATAGCAAGCCTGCATAGAGACGTTTTCACACGAAGATGAGACATGAAGTCTACCATGAAATCATTTATATATTGTTCTCTCTTTATAAGATCATCTCTTATATCTAAAGGTATTCTATCTATACGATAATCAGAAAGCTCATAATTACTTAAAATTTTTTGGATTTGAACAATTTTTATATAACCTAATCCAATATCTATGCCTATAATATTTTGGACAGAAAGAAAAAAATTCTTTATTCTGATGAATGGATTACCAATTTTATTTTTTTTGCTCATTTTTTTATTTAAAAACAAAATTAATTCACAAATATACCTAATATTTATAACTTAAAATCTGAATTTAATTTTTTTTAGTTCTTTTTTAATTTCTTCTTGATTATTTAAAATCCTATCTAATTTATCATTAATTCTTTTATACTCGCCCTTATCACTATCTTCTATTTTCTTTAAAGAATCCTTCAAATTTTTTATTTCCTTTGAACAACTATTCACCCTTCCCTCATCTCCGTAATTTGTAATGCCTGAACACCAAGGAATACATAATATAAATATACCTGCAAAAATTAAAAAAAATATTTTTTTCATTCTATCATCCTTAGATAACCATGAATATTGTCAAAAACAAATTCTTACTTTAGAGTACTTAAAGTATTATGACAAACTCTTAAAAGGAGCCCCACAGACAAATCTCCTGATAACTCAACAATTTCATCTTTAGAACGTCTTTCTAAAATTTTTATAAGATTATGAAGTTCCTTTTTAGCTTTATGGTAAGTTTTATTATAAATATAAATGTTGGTAAGATTAAAATAGGCTAAACAAAGGTAAGGGTCGATATAAAGAGCTTTTCGAAATTTTACTTCTGCAAATTTAAAGTCTTCTATTTTGCAGAATAAAACACCTAAAAGGTAATAGGCTTCAACGTATAAATTATCAAACTTTAAAATCTTTTCTAACTCAAGAATAGCATCTTCGTATCTTTCCTTATAAGCTAAAATATCTGCCTTCATAAGGTAGACTTTCGCGTTATGAGGGTCAT
>JAUVUO010000212.1 GCA_030601015.1 Candidatus Omnitrophota bacterium
CAAGATTTGTTTTAAATGAGAATAAAGATAAGCTTATATTGCAGAAAATAGATTTTATTGAGAATAAGTGCAATGGTAAAAATGTATCCAGGGCCAATGAATTTCCGGAAAGGTTTAATGCCGAAGAGATAAATAATAAGAAAAATAATAATTTTATTATGGAAAGCAAATTATTAAAAATCTTAAATTATCATGTGAGAAAAAAAACTTTAATGGCGGAATTAAAAAATGAAGATAAACAGCATCGGCATCATGTTGATGCAACCTCTCGCGAGGATAGGAGTTTACAAAAAGTGTATGATAATAAAGAATTAGAAAAAGTAATATTCCTTACGCTTAAAAAATATAAAGAACTTTGCAGCGAGAACAAAGTAGATTTTTTAGTAGTAAATGCCCTAGAGCATAAAATAGATTATATTAACATTAAGAACTCATGCGATGAATTAGATATTTCTTGCTTGGATTTATTTAGCGTTTTAAGTGAGGTGTCAAAACATAAGCGTGTAAGATTTGAAATTGATCCGCATACTAATGAATTTGGGCATAAGGTTATTGGAGAGCTTGTAAGTGCCTATCTTAAAGAATACTATAAGCTTAAATGAGATATAGTGGATAGCAACCGGCTAAAGAAGGTGTTTAAAGGTAAAAGAATATTGGTTATTAAAAAGGACGGCTATGAGAAAAGGGTTAATTAGAAAAATAGGGGTAAGGCTCTGTATTGTGAGGGAATTGTTTTCTTTTTTATGGGCTAATAAACTTTGGTGGATGATTCCGATTGTTGTTGTTTTTATTTTATTAGGTGTATTAATCTGGCTGCTTCAATCATCAGCCGCAGTTCCTTTTATTTATACGTTATTTTAAATATTTTATAAAATAATATATTAAAGAATAAAACGTAGAAAATGAAACAAGATTATTTTAAAGAATTCAAAACTAATCTAGCTTACAATTTTTCAGAATTCTTAAATTACCCTTTTGCTAAACCTCATTGGATTTTTATAAGCTTAAGCCATAAGTGTACCTATAACTGTCAGATGTGCGGGGTAGTTAAGATATTAAAGGGCAGGGAACTTTCTACAGAAATAGTTAAAAATGCTTTAGATGAAATCCATCGCTGGAATTGGGATAGTACCGTTGTCTTTACCGGGGGCGAACCATTTTTAAGAAATGATATTCTTGATCTAATTGCTTATTCAGCGGGAAAAGGCGTAAAAACAGAAGTTGTATCTAACGGTGCGTTAATAGATAAAGGAATGGCTCAAAGAATTATCTCATCAGGATTAAGTAATATCGCTATTTCTCTAGATGGTGCCAATCAATTTACCCATGATTCCGTAAGAGAAAAAGGAAGTTTTAATAAAGCTATCAGTGCTATTGAATTGCTTGTTAAAGAAAAGCGAGCGAAAGGAAAAGGGCCTCAAATATCGGTTTGGACAACAATAATGAAGGAGAATGTCGCGGAATTATTCGATATTGTTCTTTTGACCAGAGATTTAGGCATAGATTGTCTTGTCTATCATCCGGTAGTTGTTGCTCAGGATGATATGCAGAATACTTCTCCTGATGCCCCGTTTTGGATAAGAGGAGACCGCCTTAATATATTGAAAGAACAAATAGACAAAATTATCGAATATAAGAAGAAATATGGGCTAGTTGTTTTTTTACATAACCCTTATTTGTGGATTGAACATTTTAAAGGAAGTTTGAACAGAAAAGAATGGAAGTGTAATCCATTTGTATTTATGAATATAGGCCCTGATGGAGAGATGAGAAGCTGTGGTAATTCTTTTGGTAACATAAAAACAATGAGCATAGAAGAATCTTTAAGAACACAAGAAGCAAACGAAGCAAGGGAATCAATGAAATCTTGTCAAAAACCCTGCCTGCAGACTTGTTGGGCACATCCTGAGTCTGATTCTCTAATAAAGATTGCCAATAATTTTTGCGATAAGTTAAAGAGTCATGAACTAAATAAAAGAAGAAAAATCTTAAGAGAAGCGCTAAATCTGTTGTGTGATTATCAAATGGTTTTTAAAAAGCATGTATAAGTTAAAAGAAGTTATTATTTCCATAACTAATCGTTGTAATTCTTCCTGTAAGATATGCGATATCCCAAAAGCGAAAAAAGAAGAGCTCTCAACCTCGCATTGGAAGAGTGCGATAAGAGAATCATCTTTGTTAGGGGCATCTACCGTAGTGTTTAGCGGCGGTGAGCCTTTAATGAGAGAGGATATATTTGAATTGATTTCTTTTACAAAAATGAATGGCATGAATGCCTGCATTGCTTCTAATGGCCTGATGATTAATGAGGAAATAGCTTTTAAGCTATCTAACTCAGGGATAGATGTTGTAAATATCTCTGTAGAAGGCCCTAAAGTTATCCATGATTATTTAAGGGGCAGGGATTCTTTCGAGAAAGCGATATCCGCCCTTAATAATTTGAAAAAATGCAATATCGAATCTACTATAGCCACAATGGTTTCACGATATAATTATGAATATTTGCCTTGTGTTGTGAATTTAGCCAAAGAAAGTTCTGCTACAACTGTAAAATTCCAACCTTTTAACACTATTTTTATAGGTGATAAATCGAGAGAATCTGAGTTTTTGATTTCGAAAAGAGAAGCAATGGAATTAAAACAGATATTTAAAAAAGTAATGTCATTGTGCGGCAGATATGGAATTTCGACAAATCCCGGTTCTTATTTGGAGAAAATACCGCTTTATTTAAGTGGTAATCTTTTTAATAATAGAGCTTGTAGGTCGCTATGGACATCTTGCCCGATAACTTCTGAGGGTAAAATTTATCCTTGCTGGATTCTAAATGGAAAGGATAAACTTATCGGGAATATAAAAGAGAAGAAGTTTGGAGAGCTGTGGAATTCCAAAAACCATAATTTAATAAGAGAAAAAATAATAAAAAAAGGCTGCACCGGCTGCCTGATGAGCTGCTATGACGAAGCCTTCGG
>JAUVUO010000045.1 GCA_030601015.1 Candidatus Omnitrophota bacterium
GCGCTATTTTTTTTGCAGCCCTACTCGGAAATAAGTTACTTAACCAATCTAAAAATAAAATAGAAAACGGCATCGAGAAATTTTTAGGCCAACCGGCAACAATCGAAGACTTGCATTTTTACTTTCCAAATATTATTGTCTTAAAAAATGTTACCATACAAAACCCTTCATATTCAGAATATAAGAAAATTTTTTTTACTGAAAAAATAAAACTGCATTTTTCATTAGGCAGGTTATTAGTAAAAAGGCGTTTTGTAATTAAGGATGTTTTTCTGTATAAACTTGAAGGAAATTATTCAGATTTTACATTTTTTCTAACCAAAATTGTTTCCAAAGTTAAACAAAACTTAAATACCAAAACATCAGGATTAGGATTTAGTTTGTCAGTTTATGATGCCTTATTTAAAGTTTCTAAAAAAAAGGAAAGGTTTGATTATTTTTCAACTAATTTTAGTTTTAAAATTAAAAACAATCGATTGGAAGGTAAAGGGGTAGGCAGTTTGGAACATTTCTTTTTAATTGATAGAAATTTAGAGGAATGGAAACCTTTTAATAAACCTTTAGTCTTTTCGTATCATGGAGATTTAAAAGATGGAAATATAGTTTTTGATAATTTAGAATTTAAATATGGAAATTTATATGTTAAATTGTGGGGCATAGTGGAAAATGAAATTTTAAGGCTGAACGGTTATCTCAAATTAAAAGATGTAATAAAAAATTATCTTATTCATAAACCGTTTTCTATTAATGCCGATAAAATAAGAGTCCTACAAGAAAATTTAAAAAAACTTTTTATTTAGGGCCTTCGCCTTCCGATTTGTTTATCTATGATATTTGCAGTGTAATCCGTCTGGATTTTCCAAAAATAGAAATAATTAATATTGGGTTTTCTGTAAAGAATGTACCTTTTGATTTAAAAGGAGATTTGATTTTAACAGACCCTATAAAATTAGATTTGGCATTTTCTTCTTTTCTTAGGCAATCGCCGAAACAACGGATAAAAAATCTTAAAAGGTTTGATGTGAAATTAATCGGTACTTTTAAAGATATGACGTACAACGGGCAAATAATTTATGATTTCGCGAATAAATATAAAGGTAAAATTAGTAATGAAAAAATAAAGGTTTTATTAGAAAAAGCAAACTTTAAATTCACATATATAGGAGGGCTGGACATTTTAATAAATAAACTAAAATTTGATTACATCAAACAAAACAACGAATATAGACTTTTATTTACGCGTTTTAAAAACAATATCGATTTTAATCATATTCGATTTAAACTCATGAAGTTTAATTCCGGTTTTTATGATGGGAAATTGGAGGGAAAAGGACATATAGACACAGCTGTAAGTCCGTTTGGATTATTATTAAATTTTGATGTGAACGGTTTAAGTACCGAACCCCTGGAAAGTATAATACCGTTTTTCGCGAAAATTAAAGGCAAAGCTGAAATACAGGCTAATTATAGGAACCGGCCAGGGAAAAAATTTCAAGGATCTATTATCGTAAGAGACGGCACTTTAAATAATTTGCAATTTCTAGATTGGCTTTCTAAATTTTTTAAAATACCTCACCTTAAACGAATCGAGTTTTCAGATCTATCCGCAAATTTTTTAGTAAATACTGATAGCTATAGCTTAGAAAACATTAGTTTAACGTCAGAAGATGTTG
Organism: Candidatus Omnitrophota bacterium; assembly: GCA_030601015.1. Lineage (GTDB taxonomy): Bacteria > Omnitrophota > Gorgyraeia > Duberdicusellales > 4484-171 > JAGLSE01. The sequence continues at coordinate 1,674 of JAUVUO010000045.1, forward strand.
GCTTGGGAGGGTTTTTTAGGCTATATAGCAATCAATTAGTAAGCAGCCGCCTTTCATTGTTTTTTTCAAGGGAAGTTCTAGAAGCTTCATCGAGGTTTAAGTTGATTTTAAAATTATTAGGTAAAGATTTCACAGATCTTAGCTTTGATTTTCAATTATCAGGATTGCTTCATGATATGAATTTTAAGTGGTTAGATTCATATTTTAAAAAAAGAGTTAGAGATTCAATACCGGATTTTGTAGAAAGAGGTATAGAACGAAAAATTAATAATCTTATGCGTAAAGAAATTGAACAGGATAATAGCAATCAATAGGCTCTTCGAAGGTTTAAAAGAATAATTAATTTATATTCGAATTTGATTGAACTTTCAGTATTTTATGGTATACTCAAAAAAGCATAAGGTTTTTGGGTATCTTATGCCAAATGGGTTTAAAAATATTTAATAACGTGAATCAGAAAAGATTTAACCCGAAAAATTGTGTTAATTAGTGCATTAACTTCTTGTAAATAAAGCGTTTATGGTGGTTATATCTAAATCAAAGAACACGCAAATTTTTGGGATTATCCGATGATAAATTGGGATATTACTCAAATTTTTTGTATATTTGGAAATTTTCGCGAATAAGATTCCAGATTCCTCAATAATTCTTCGGGCAAAAAACAGTAAAATTCAGAGATTTTATTAGTGCCGTTAAGGGTAATCGATTTTTTTTGATTAAAAATGGAGTAACAAAAAATGATTAAATTAGTAAAATTTAGGGAACTAGGATTAACAGATATTACATTAAAAGCTTTAGAAAAAAAAGGGTTTGAAGAGCCGACTAAAATTCAGGAACAAATAATTCCAACATTTTTAACTACGGATAAAGATATAGTCGGCCAGGCACAAACTGGAACAGGAAAAACAGCAGCGTTTGGACTTCCTCTTATAGAAAAACTCCAAGAGAACGCGAAACATGTTCAAGTTTTAATACTTACACCAACCAGAGAATTGGCAATCCAGGTTTCGGAAGAAATCAATTCTTTAAAAGGGAGTAAACGTCTTCAAATCGTGCCGATATACGGGGGGCAGTCAATAGAACAACAGCTTAGGAGGCTTAGAACCGGAATAGACATAGTAGTAGGTACTCCGGGGAGAGTTATTGATCACATTAAAAGGAGAACTTTAATTTTAAAAGATATTTCCGCTATGATATTAGACGAAGCAGATGAAATGCTGAATATGGGATTTATTGATGATGTGGAAGAAATTTTAAAAAGTACTAATTCAGATAAAAGAGTTTTGCTTTTTTCCGCCACAATGCCTCATAGAATATTGAAATTAGCTGAAAAATATATGAAAAAATATGAATTACTTCAGTCAACCGAAGAAAAACTCACACCAACATTAACAGATCAAATATATTTTGAAGTTAATACAGAAGATAGGCTTGAGGCGCTATGCCGTATTGTAGATATAGAAAAAGAATTTTACGGATTAATATTTTGCAGGACGAAAGTAGATGTTGATGGTTTAGCTAATAAACTTATGGAAAGAGGTTATTCCTCGGAAGCTTTGCATGGAGATATATCTCAATACCAGAGAGAAAGAATATTAGACAAATTTAAGAAACGTAAAGCCAATATCCTTGTAGCAACCGATGTAGCTGCAAGAGGAATAGATATAGTAGACTTAACACATGTGATTAATTACGCCTTACCTCAAGATCCGGAATCATATGTTCATAGAATAGGGAGGACGGGTAGAGCAGGGAGAGAAGGGACAGCGATAACTTTTATTACTCCTTCAGAATATAGAAAATTGGTTTATATTCAGAGGATCTCTAAAACTAAAATTAGAAAAGAAAAAATACCTGAAATAATGGATATAATAAACTCTAAAAAAATGAGATTAAAAGAAAATATAACTAAAGTCATTATGGAAGGAGACTATAATAACTATTCTAATCTAGCATTAGAAATGCTGGCTGATAATAAACCTGAAGAAGTGTGTTCAGCTCTTTTGAAATATTTTTATCAAGAAGAATTAGATGTTAAAAATTATAGTAAAATAAAGGATATTTCAAGAAACTTTTCTGTAGATAAAAAGGGTAAAACAAGGTTGTTTGTAGCATTAGGAAGAACAGATGGAATGAATCCCAGAAAATTAGTTGATTTTATAAAGAATAAAGTTAATATCGAAGATAGAAAAATTAATGATGTTCAGATATTTGATAAATTTTCTTTTATTAATGTCCCATTTGAAGAAGCAGAAATGATTTTAAGATTTTTCAAGAAAGAGACAGGAGGACGTAGGCCGGTTGTTGTTCTAGCTAAAAAAAGAAAAAGTTCCAAATAGAATTTATTTGTATTGCTTGAAATAAAGTACTTTCATATAAAGTCCCGTTTAAACGGGACTTTATATGTTATAGAAGTTAATATACGAAATGAGCGCGGCGAACGATTTTATGTTTAATCAAAGAAACTTAATCTTTTTCAAAGCAAAAGATAGGAGATAAATTGCCCCTGAGAGGCCAAAGGGAGTTGAAGGGGCTTGAGTCTAATACTCCTCAACTTGCCGAGGGGTAGTTCATTTATAAATGATATGAATATGGTTTTTAAAATTGTATTTCCCCGGTTACCTAAAAGGATTAATTCTTTGTGCGAGACTTTACTAAAGGCAGTATACCAACCCAATTGTTTCGGTTTGCGTTACCTATAATTGCAGGGGATATGTTACAAGCATTATATCTTGTAATAGATGCAATCTGGGTGGGCAGGTTAGTCGGACATCGGGCATTAGCCGCAATTTCGGCAACATTTCCGGTGTTTTTTTTCTTTATGGCATTCACAATTGGGCTAAGCGTAGCAACAAATATCCTTATTGGCCAATCGTATGGATCGAAAAAAAAAGATATATTATCAGAAGTTTTAAAGAATTCTTTTTTTATCGTTTTATTTATATCAGGTATTATATCTATATTAGGTATTGTTTTCAGCACATCTATCCTTGAATTATTAAATACTCCGAAAATTATAAAATCAGATGCAAATATTTACTTGGTAATTATTTTGGTTGGGTTAGTTTTAAAAGCTGTTTACAGCTGGTTTGCCGGAGTGTTAAGAGGATTTGGCGATTCAAAGACACCGCTTTTTATATTCGCATTAACAGTCGTTTTAAATCTTATAATAACACCTTTACTTATTGTCGGTATTGGCCCTTTTCCTAGATTAGGCATAGCCGGATCGGCGCTGGGAACAGTTTTTTCTTCGTTTATCGGATTATTTTTAGGGTATATACTACTAATAAAGAAAAATTATTTTTTAGATTTAAGCCAATGGAGATTGAAATTAGATTATTTAATTACAAAAAAGATATTTAGTTTAGCATTGCCTGTTTCATTCCACATTATGATTCGTTCAATTAGTTGGATAGCTATAATAGCAATGGTAAACAAATTTGGAACCAATTTAACGGCAGCTTATGGAATAGGTTCAAGAATCGATATGTTTGTTTTTTTGCCGGTACTTTCTATTTGTATAGCAACTTCATCAATGACATCACAAAATATCGGGGCTAAACAATTTAAACGAGTATCTAAGATTTTAATTTACGCGATATTGTTTTCGTTCAGTTACTCCTTAATATTATTTATGTTAGTTAACATATTTCCTTACCAAATCGCGAAAATTTTTACTGATAATCCAACAGTAATAAATAGCACGGTACAATACCTACGGATAATAAGTTTAACTTATTTTCTGTTTTCCTTTCTACTATCATTTCAAGGAATTATAACCGGAGTGGGAGATACACATTATCTTATGGGAGTTACCGTCATATCGATGCTGTTGGTTAGAATACCTTTAGCCTATTTTTTAGGGGGGCATACACAGTTTAAAGAAATTGGAATTTGGATAGCAATCGTTTGTAGTGTCGCCGTAGCGTTAATTCTAAATTTAGCATATTACCTTTCAGGGCTCTGGAAAAGAAGAATAGTTGTTCAAGATTTATCGTTTAATCAATGAGACTTAATCGTTTCCGAAGCAAAAGATTGCAGCCGAATTGACCCTGAGAGGCCAAAGGGAGTCGAAGGGCCTTGGGTTTAATTTTTCTCAGCTTGCCGCGGTGTAGTTTATATTAATATTTTTTTAAAAAGTTCGACATTGAATAGATAAATATTTAAAAATATTGAGTAATATATGATAGAATTAAATGAAAAATATATGGATTTAGCAATTAAAGAGGCTAAGAAAAATTTTAGGAAGTTTGAAGGCGGGCCGTTTGGGGCGTGTATTATAAAAGAGGATAAAATAATAGCTATTGCCAGAAATACCGTTTTAAAAGAAGATGCTACATGTCATGCAGAAATAAACGCAATAAGAAAAGCTTCAAAAAAAATTAAAACATTTGATTTGTCCGGCAGCGTCATTTATTCTACTACAGAACCCTGCCCAATGTGTTTTAGCGCTATACATTGGGCAAAAATTAACATAATTGTTTATGGATCAGACATTTATGATGCAAAAAAAGCAGGATTTAATGAGTTAACCATTTCAACTAATAGAATGAAAGTTTTAGGTAAAAGCTCAATGAAAATTTATTCAAATTTTAAAAAAGAACAATGCAATGAACTTTTAAAAAAATGGGCATTATTAAAGAATAAAATGGTATACTAAAAGGAGAATAAACAGACTGATAAATGGAGAGAAATATGAATAGAATAATGATTTTTATTGATGCGGAATACGCCGTTCAAAAGATGAAAGAAATTAGAGGGAAGAAAAAACCTGTCAGGAGAAAAGATATTAATTGGAAAAATTTAATAAGATGGATAACAGGAAGAAGGACTTTAATCCGGTGTTGTTATTACTCATCAGAATTCAGTAAAGATGAAAATCCTCAGACTTATAATGACCAGCAAGAATATTTCAAAATACTTAAAATGAATATACCTTATTTTCAAGTGAAATTAGGACGGTTAGTTCATGTTTCGGGAGGATGGATACAAAAAGGTGTTGACGTGAAAATTTCTTTAGATATGTATTCTAAGGCGGTAAGTAATCAGTATGATACGGCGGCACTTGTTTCAGGTGATTCGGATTTTGTTGAAGTAATAGGTGAAATTAAAGATCATTACGGTAAACATGTCGAACTTTATACCTTCGACAAATTAATACATGAAGAACTTATGCTTGCTCCGGATAGGCATACTATAATCACTGCTCAAACAGGGGATAGATATAAGTTTTGGAAAGAATAGAAATTAATCATCGGCCCTTCCCGATTCTATAGAAAATAGAAAAATTAAGTTAAAATTAATTTTTTAGGCTATTTTAAAACAACGCCATCAACAGCAGTGCTTGATATTTTATTTAATCCTAGATAAATATTCAATAATTTTTTTTGTGGTTTTATCAGGGGTTGAAGCGCCGGCAGTTATACCCACTGTTTTTATATTTTTAAACCAGGATTTTTTTATATCGTTTATTGAATTGATCCAATAACTTTTTTTGTTTAGGTCCTTAGATATTTCAAAAAGACGACGGGTATTAGCGCTAGTCTTTGAGCCGATAATAATCATAACATCATTTTTTAAAGGAAGGGTTTTTATCTCTTTCTGTTTTATTCGCGTAGGTTGGCATATGGTGTTAAAAATAGTAATTTGTTCGACATGTTCCTTTAAGACTTTTATTATCGATAAAGTTTTTTCAAAATTTTGAGTTGACTGAACAACAACAGCAGCTTTTTGGATTTTTTTGATTTTGTTCAGAGGGACATGCTCAATACAGTCAATGACAAGAGATTTTTTTTTTAGCTGGCCCATTATCCCCTGCACTTCATCATGTTTGTTATCCCCAATGATTATAATTGAATAGCCTTTTTGTTCCGCTTCTTTGGCAATTTTATGAATTTCTTTAACCATGGGACAGGTTGCGTCTACAACGGTATATCCCAAACTAATTGCTTTTTTAAAGGTTTTAGAAGCTGCACCATGAGCTCTAATTAAAAGAGTCTTATCCTTCCCTTTTCGTAACAGTTTGGTTTTTTTAATTCCTATTTTATTTATTGACCTAACTACATCTTCATTATGGACAATGTCACCTAACATGCACACTTGATTCCGAGTCTTTACAGCCTTGTGAGCTATTTCCAAAGCCCGTTTTACCCCAAAACAGAACCCCGCAGACTTGGCTAAAGTTATCTTCATCATAATATTTATATTATCTAAAAAAATTGTACAATATTTTACCGTTATTTTTTCATTAGTTATTTTACACAGATATAAAGATAAGACAATCTTAAAAAAAGTTTTTGATAATTTTTTTTAGAACTGTAAAGTTTTTTTAGAAAAATACAAATATTGATTGAACAAAAAAATATAGAAGGAAAATCAAAATTAAATACACCAAAAGAATAAGAAATTGCAATAAATCACAAGATTGTTGTTTGAATTTTAATAAAAAACATTGCACTTTATAGAATTTATATATATAATTTATAGAGTAGATAAATAAAATATCTATAAGGATTAAAAAGGATAAAGGGATTGGGATATTTTTAATGGTTACATAGTAAAAGGAGGTGTAGAACGTGAATTTAAAAAAGTTTTTATGTTTGATGCTTATTGGAGCCTTTGTTTTCGTAAGTGCTCCTAAAGTTTTTGCTGATGCTACAAGTGATGCTATTCTAAAATTACTTATTAAAAAAGGGTTGATTACC
>JAUVUO010000066.1 GCA_030601015.1 Candidatus Omnitrophota bacterium
CGCCATTATGCAACAGCGCAAAAAAAATTCTCTAGAAAATTTTAATAGCATTTGTATTTACGAATATTTAATCGTTATACAAAGTGCTTAAAATTCTCTATTTTTCAAAATTGTTTACCTTATCTACCAGGCCTCTAATTTTTAGTCCATCGACTAACTATATTTTGCTGAACAAAGTAAAGTTTATATTTTTCTTTCTCTCCTTAAAAGCTTCAGCCAACGGCCAATTAGCATCTGGCTAAAAGTACCATCAGCCCCGAGTTTTTTCTATGGTTCGTTACGTAGATACTTAAATAATTTATATCGAAGAAATCTGGGAAGGGACTTGTTCTGAAGCGAATTTTACCGAAACCATTTTAGATATCCCTTTATCCTGCATTGTTACCCCATATAAAACATCCGCGTTACCCATTGTTTTCTTGTTGTGGGTAATAATAATAAATTGAGAAAATTTTGCGAATTTTTTTAAAAGATGATTAAATCTATCAACATTGGCTTCATCTAAAGGCGCGTCTATTTCATCAAGAACACATAAAGGAGAAGGCCTAACTTGAAAAATAGCAAATATTAAAGATATCGAGGTTAAAGCTTTTTCTCCACCGGAAAGCAAAGAAATATTTTGAGACTTTTTACCGGGCGGCTGAACCTCTATTTCCACTCCTGAATCTAAAACATTATTTGGATCCAAAAGGATTAAACTTGCTTTTCCACCGTTAAACAAAAACTTAAAATTTTTCTTAAATTCTTCCTCTATCTTAGTAAATGTTTCTAAAAAAAGTTCTTTGGATGTTTTATTTATTTTTTGTATTGCCTTCATTAAATTATCTTTTGATGTAACCAAATCCTGTTTTTGCGCGTCGAGAAAATCTTCTCGTTTTTTTAATTCTTCAAACTCTTCAATAGCGACTAAATTAACTTCACCTAAAGACTTAACATTTTTTTGTAATTTTTCCTTCAATATTAACAAATCGTCTGTTGATTCGACTATCTCCCCCATTGTTTCCTGTTCAAACTCTATCTTATAAACTTGTTTAAGATAATTTTTAATTTTTTCTTGTTCATATTCCAAACTTTGTATCTCTATCTTTTTCTTATACGCAGCGGCTCTTACATCTTGATTTTCTTTATCGAGCTTCCGCTCATGTATTTTCGCGTCTTCAATTTCACCGTTTAAGGACAAATCTTCATGATCCAATTCTTGTTTTTTTAAAGCATACTCATCTATTTCCTCTTTATATTGGGTAATCTTTAACTCAAAATCTTTAATCTGACAATTAAATGTCCCCACTTTTAGAGTATTCTCTTCTATTTCATTATCAATTTGACTTAAGTTATTTCGGATGTTATTCATTTCATCCTGAAAAAATACAATTTTCGAATTCAAAGACTCTTTTTCTTTATAGAGAGATTGTTTTTCAGCTTGGCTTCGAGTACCCTCAATTTCAATCTCTTTCATCCTATCACTATCTTTAGCAACAACATCCTGACTATTTACAAGATCATTGTTAGCATCATTTAAATTAGTTTCACAAATAACTAATTCCTGCTCTATAGAATTTTTTCTTTCTTCCGAATCCTCTATATCATCTAAGGTAGCCTTTACTTCTTCATTCAATAAATCGTATTCCTCTTCTAATCTAAAAACTTCCCTTTTGAGTACATCTTTTTCCTGCAACTTTTCCTGCAATTTTTCTTTAACCCCTTCTATTTCACTATTTTCGAATTCTAATTCTTCTACAACCTGCGTCTTTATTTTATCAAAATCTTTCAATTCAACTACAAAATCATTTATTTCTTCCTGAGTCGAAATTATCTTTCCTTCTAATTGTTTTTCATCAAAAGAGAGCACCTTGGCTTCTATTTGAGCTTTATATTTCCCTCCCTCTTGAGAAAAAACAATATCCTTTAATGACGCCACTAATTTATTAATATTTTTAGGTTCTTCATTAAAAATAACTGTGATATCCGTTGTATTAGAAAAAGTTTCAAATTTTGTGCGAAAATCTTTTAAAAACTCATATGAAGCTTTTAATTCCAGCAATTCTTTTTCTTTCTCAACAAGTTTAATTTTAAATTCATCTATACAGGTATTTACTTCTTTTTCCTTAATTATTAAATCACTTTTTTTATCCTGCAAAAGCCTCAACGATTCTCTTGTACTCACAACATCTTCTTCAGATATTTTTAGGCTTTCTTTATTGTCAGTTAAAAGTGTCTCTAGTTTAGCATTATCTAATATCAGCCTTTTTTTTCTATTTATTAAAGAAGACAGTTTAGCCTGAATTTCTATAAGCGTATTATGACAATGCGCTTTTTCCTCTTCCAAATCAACAATTTTCATTTTATCAGTGGCTGTTTCTTTCTTTTGCCGCTCTATCTCAAGTTTAAGAATTTCCTTTTCAGATTCTAAAACTTTAACTTTATCATCTAATTCTAAAACAATCTTTTCTATAAACAGCATCCTTTCTTTTTCTTCTTGATTTCGTTTTTCCTGCAAATCAAGCCTCTGATTAAGATTGATTTTTGATTGATCAAGGGTTTCGTTTCTATCTTCTAACTCTTTTATCCTCTGGCCATTAATTTCTATATGACTTGTAAAATTTCCAATTTGCGATCTTAAAGAAACCATTGCAGTTGCCGCTTCTTCTAATTTCACCCGTAAAACCTTTAACTGACGGTTCAAACTTTCCCATTTTCCATTAACTTCTTTTAATTGATTAGTCTTTTCCTGCTCTCTATTTTTAAAAATATCTAATTCTTCCAGCCATTTCCCAATACCTTTTTCTAAATCGAAAAATTTTAAACCTGCTATCTTTTGTTCAACTTTAATAAGCTCAGAATAAGATATTTTATATTTCTTAGCTTTTGCAACCTGTCTTTCTAAATAACGTGTTTGCCTTCTTACTTCAGTTAATATATCTTCTAAACGTAATAAATTGTCTTCCGTATCTTTTAGTCTTCTTAATGCTTCTTTTTTTCTTTCTTTATACTTTATTATCCCGCTAGCTTCATCAAAAATCAATCTCTTATCTTCGGGCTTATAACTTAAAAATATCTCTATTTTACCTTGTTCTATAAACGAGTAAGTTGACTCTCCTATACCCGTTCCCATAAATAATTCCTGAATATCCCGTAATCTTACAATGCTTTTATTAAGCGAATACTGACTTTCTCCTGAACGATAAAGACGCCTTGAAATAGATACTTCATTATAATCTATAGGCAAATACTTATCCTCATTAGAAAAATTTAAAATAACTTCCGCGTAATTTAAAGGAGAATGCCGTTCTGTGCCGTTGAAGATTATATCTTCCATCTTAGACCCCCTCAAAGACTTCGGACTTTGTTCTCCTAATGCCCATTTAATAGCATCAAAAACATTAGACTTACCGCATCCGTTAGGGCCGACAACTACTGTTATACCGGATTCAAATTTAAGCGAAGTTTTTTCGGGGAATGATTTAAAACCAAATATAACCAATTCTTTTAAATACATAAATAATACCTTTGAATTATCAATTATCGCCTAAACAGCTAAAGATTTAGGTTTTTCCTTAAACTTTTGAATCAAGAGGGGAATAATTTTAAATAAATCTCCCACTATTCCAAAATTAGCTGCCTTAAATATTGGGGCATCAGGATCTTTATTAATAGCGATTATAATCTTTGAGGACTGCATCCCAACCAAATGCTGAATCTGTCCTGATATTCCACATGCTATATATATTTTCGGACATACGGTCCTGCCTGTTTGTCCCACTTGATGAGAATATGGAATCCATCCTGAATCAACACAAGCTCTTGATGAGCCTACAGCGGCACCCAACACTTCGGCAAGATCTTCTACTAATTTAAAATTCTTTGAATCCTGAAGCCCTCTGCCTCCGGACACAATAATGTTTGCTTCAGACAAATTTACTGTAGCTATTGTTTCTTTTATAAAATCTAAAAATTTTATTCTTACATCTGAATCATTTTCATTAAAGTCTTCTTTTATTATTTCACCAACTCTGGAAATATTAACATCTGATTCCGGCATAACTTTATGCCGCACTGTGGCCATCTGCGGCCTAAAATTTGGAGAAATTATTTGGGCCATAATATTGCCGCCAAAAGCAGGACGAGTCTGTATTAAAATTTTCTTCTCTCGATCTATATCTAAAGCCGTACAATCAGCAGTTAACCCGGCATAAAGGTTTACCGCAATTCTCGAAACTAAACTTCTTCCCGTTGTCGTTGCTCCTGCCAAAATAATTTCCGGTTTATATTTATCAACCAAGCTTACAATTACTTTTGTATAATTTTCGGCGATATAATGTTTGAGATTTTCAGAGTCAACAACAAATACTTTATCCGCGCCCCTATGAATCAAACCTTGAGCCCTATCAGTTATGCTGTTTCCCAATAAAACCGCGCCCACATAAGTGTCAAGATCGTTAGCTAATTCTCTAGCTTTAGATAAGAGTTCAAAAACAACTGACGAAATATCTCCATCCCTTTGTTCGGCAAAAACCCATACTCCTTTATAACTTGAGATATCATCTTTTGTAATAATTTTTCTTAACATTTTTATTGCTTCAAACTTGCAGCTTTCCACACAACACCCGCAAAGAGTACACTTCTCGTAATCAATAACAGCCTTATTTTTATCAAGAGTTAAGGCATTAACTGGGCAAACCTTCACACATAAACCACATCCAACACATTTTTCCAATAAAATTTTTATACCGCTCATAATAAATCCTTTATTTCTTTTATTAGCTCATCCACTATTTCCTCCGGTTCTCCTTTGAAAATCCTGCCTCCTTCTTTATGAGGCGGGGTAAAAATCTTAACCACTTGAGTTGGCGAACCATCTAACCCGATTTTATCTTTCTCTACATTTAAATCATTATTATTCCATAAAATTATCTCTGCTGTTCTGGCTTTCATTTTACCTCTAAGAGAAGGAAGCCGGGGTTCATTTATTTCTTTTACTACAGTAATAAGAGCTGGTAATTGTAATTCTAAAACTTCATAGCCTTCTTCTAAAAGTCTTTCAACTATGATAACATTAGGTGTTGTATCCAAATGAACTGTATCTATTTTTCTGACATATGTTGCTTGCGGTAAATCAAGATGCGCGGCTACTCCCGGCCCAACTTGGGCAGTATCGCCATCTGATGCCTGCTTTCCGCAAATTATCAAATCATAATCCTTTATCTTTTCGATTGCTTTAGATAAAATCAAACTTGTACCCCAAGTATCTGATCCGGCAAAAGCTCTATCTGATAAATGGATAGACTTATCGATACCTAAAGAAAGAGCTTCCCTCAAGGCTTCTTGTGCTTGCGGCGGCCCCATTGTTACAACTGTAGTAGTCCCACCCCAACGTTCTTTCAATCTTACAGCTTCCTCTATGGCATACATATCAAAAGGATTTATTACAGAATTAACTCCCTCTCTTATTAATGTATTCGTTTCAGGATTTATTGCCACATCCGTTGTATCGGGGACTTGTTTTATAAAGACAATAATATTCATAACATTCTCCTACTAATTAATTTTAATTCGTACTTTATATTTTATTTTAAACCAATTAAAAACTAAAAATCAATTCCGGTTATTTGTTTGTAAACTTGTTTATATTTATATTGCGTTTTGAAAACTACATCCTGAGGTAAAATAGGAGCAGCTGAATTTTTGTCCCATCCTGATGAATCTAAATGATCTCTAACAAATTGTTTGTCAAAACTTAATTGGGGTTTCCCCGGTTCAAAACTATCTTTGGGCCAAAACCTGGATGAATCAGGAGTTAACACTTCATCAATTAAAATCACCTTATTATCAAAAAATCCAAATTCAAACTTTGTATCCGCAATAATTATACCTTTTCCCTCAGCATACTGAGCAGCTTTTGTATAAATAGCAATACTGGTGTCCTTCAATTGATTAGCTAACTCTTCTCCAATTGATTGTTTCATATATTCAAAACTAACATTTTCATCGTGCCCAGACTCAGCCTTAGTAGCAGGTGTAAACAAAGGTTCTGACAATTTATCGGATTCTTTTAAATCTGCCGGTAAATCAATACCGCACACTTTCCCATTATTTTCATACTCTTTCCACCCAGACCCTGAAATATATCCTCTTACAACACATTCAAAAGGAATAACTTCACATTTTTTGGTTATCATAAACCTATCTTTGAGGATATCTTTATCCTGAGGATTTTGCAATATTGCCGGCAAACTATCCATATCCGCGGATATAAAATGATTTGCTGTAACACTCTTAAGAAGATCAAACCAAAACAATGATATTCTGGTTAAAATTTTGCCTTTTTCAGGAATAAGTGTAGGTAAAATAAAATCAAAACAAGATATTCTGTCAGTTGCTACAATTAAAAGGTTATCCCCTAAATCATAAACATCTCTTACCTTACCTTTTTTGTAAATACTCAATTGACTCAAAGCACTATTGGAAACCACTATTTACTCTCCTCCACAAAATTATCCGGATTTACATAATCTCCAAACTTTTTTTGACAATCTTTTAATCTTCCTTCTAAAACGTCCAGTTCTTTTAATAAACTTTGAGGGACATCAGCCAGCTTATTATAAATATTTTGTATTCTCTCAATTTTCGCTAAATTTTCCGGAATTCTTAAAGTAAATTGTTCTATATAATCTTCTTTTGTGTAATCTTTATCCAAAACTTCTTTAAATAATAGGCTTAAATCCTCATATTTAGGGATTAATCCCGTAGGTGC
>JAUVUO010000157.1 GCA_030601015.1 Candidatus Omnitrophota bacterium
GAAAGGTTGGATTCTTTACCGGATGAAAAGTTATCTAAAACAACTACGCTATTCCCTTCTTTTAATAATCTTTCCACTATATGTGAGCCTATAAATCCTGCGCCTCCTGTTACTAATACTTTCATATTTTTTTCTCCTTTTGATACTATCTTATTTCACTTAATCGCGTCATAAACAATATTTACTTTAAATGTTAAAAAACCAAAGCCTAGAATTAAAAAATCAGAAAGAACATACCGCTTCAGTATATGAGTCCATATCATTAATGTTAAACCAATTCCCTTGAAATTCAAAAGCATGTACTTCATTATTTTGTGAAAGCCATTTTATATAATTACCAATACTTCCGTTTTTTTTATATATTGACAAATATTGTTTAATAAGGGTTAATGTCTGCTTTGGTAAAAAATAAAGACACATAGCAACTAAATTCGAATCTTTTGAGCTCTCTGATTTTTCAATAAAATCGGTTATTTGATTGTTTTCATTTAAATTTACTTTTCCGAATTTATTTAGTTTTACTTTATCACAAAAATCATAAACTCCAATTAACGGTTTAGGCGCGATATCTATTGAATAATCTATGAAATCAGATAAGGTAAAAGAGAACAAGTTATCTCCTCCAACGACTAATAAGTCCTCTTCTATTGATTTTTTGTCTATAACTAATTCTAAATCTTTAACAGCACCTAATTTTTCTTTTTCGGTGTTAGTTTTATCATTTATAAGCTCAATGGGAATATTATTAGGATAATTATTCAGCCATTTATTAAATTGATTATAAAATTTATCGTTGCTGACAATAAATATCTCATCTACCCCTTCCAGTCCTTGAATCTTATTAACAATATATTCAATAATTGGTTTACCCCTTATGGGTAATAAGGGTTTGGCGATATCCGTTGTTAAAGGATACATTCTAACTCCATAACCTGCGCATAAAATAATGCTTTTCATAAATCAATCAACAATTTCATAATTAAACACTCAGAAAATTTACAATGTTAATGAGATTTAAACTGTCTCTCTACCTTTTTTTATATATCAACTTCTTGGTTCTGGACATTTTTATCATTAAAATCCGCAAAAATATCTGTCATAACATTTTGTTTTATAAAATATTCTTTTCTAGCATTTAATATATCTTTTATGTCTTCTCCATTCTCTTAATTAATTGGTTTCCAACTCAGCACTTACTATTATTGGCTCTGTGGTTATCTCTTCTGATTTTGAAAACTGGTATCTAAGTTTTTCAAGTTTAACTCTCAATTCGGAATATTTTTTTAATAACTCGTTATCGCCATCATTTATATCCTTAATCGCTATTTTTCTATTAGCATTATCTTTTTCTAAATTTGAAATTCTCGAATCTACCCGCGATAAAGTAGCACTTGAAAAATTCATAATACTTTCAATTTTATCTATATCTGTTGTTACGGTTTGAAAATTGTTTTCTATTTCACTGAAATTGTTTAAAAGAATTGAAATTTGTTGATTATTATAATCAATCATATTTTCTATCTCCTGGAATTTCACAAGTGATTCATTTATAACTAAAGAATTCTGTTTCTGCTGATTATAAAATATAATATTCGCGCCGATCATAAGAACAAAAAGCAGCGAAAATACTATAACCGGTAACCCATTTAATTTCCCGATTTTTAAACCCTTTGTTTTAGGCCCTGACTTTTTTTTATCTTCATCGAGTTTAGAGGCCTCTGAGTAGATGCCTTTTTTAAATTTTCCATTTTCAACTTTCGCTAATGATTCGTAAATATTGCTCATATTCCACCTCACTTTTTTTCAACAACTCTGATGTTTTGCATAATTCCGCATAGTTAAAGGCCTGAATTCAAACATCTTCCAATAAATTACCGTCCCTGAACCACCATCTATCTATAAATTTTTAAAATATTTATTCTATTTAAAATATTTTCTTTTGATATCTCTAATATATTGAGATAAATATTTCATATTATATATTTACTGAATATTATAATACCTACAATAGCGGCGTTTATCGCGGTTAATAATACGGCTGAAGCTATTATATCTTTAGCTATTTTTACTCCATAATGAAATTTTGTTCCGTTTACTATATCTAAACTTATCTCTAATGCTGTATTTATTATCTCTGAAACTATAACTGATATTATCGAAAATAATAGTAATATCATTTCTATATTTGTTACTTCTAAATACCATGCCGCTAAAATTACTGATACTCCTGCTAACAAATGAATACGTATGTTGGTTTCTGTTCTAAATATATATTCCAATCCTTCTAACGCGTATTTTATGCTGTTTAACCTTGATTTTATAGAATTTCTAACTAAAAATTTCGTATCGCGTATATAACCCCGCATATTAAGATTTAAATTGTCTTTACACAAATTATCGGTAAAATTAATATTTTTCATCCCGGAGAATGATGAACAGGAAGATAAACTATCCTGTAAATCTCTTTCCTTTATAATGTCTTTATACCTCATAATACTTGATTTCTCTTTAAAAATTGTTTGTTCTTTCATATATGTATCTCTTTTAAAATCAATTAATTATCCTTATCCCAATAGATATGATTCCTATATGTTTCCATACCTGACACCGTTATCCCCATTTAAATTCCGCCCTATCTCTTTTTTTATTTGAGATGCTAATGAGTTTGCTATGTTTTCAATCATTGATTGTTCTTTTCCTTCTACCATTATTCTGGCTAAGGATTCAGTTCCTGAATATCTTAGGACTATACGCCCTTTTTTGTTAAGTTGAGAATGGAACGAATCCAGGCTTTCAGCAACTTGCGGTATTGAAGTAAATGGTTTTTTTTCCCGAACTGGAACGTCAATTGTAACTTGAGGTATTTTATCTATACATTTTGCCAACCCGCTCAAGGTTAATTCTGATTCAACTAAAATTTTAAGTATTTGCAATGACGTGATTAATCCATCTGATGTGGGTAGATAATCTAAGAATATTAATTTTCCGGATTGTTCTCCTCCTAAAACCAAGCCTTCATTAATTAATTTATCTAATATATATTTATCACCTACTCTGGTACTTATAACATGTCCTTTATGTTTTTTTAACGAATTTTTTAACCCGTTATTACTCATTATAGTCGAGACGATTGTATTTTTAGGTAATTTGTGTTTAAAAATAAGATGATTTGCAAGTATTGCCAGTATAGTATCTCCGTCTAAAACATTATTTTTTTCATCAACCAATAAAACTCTATCGGCATCTCCATCAAGAGCTATACCAATATCAATTTTTGGTTTAATAGTTAATTTTTGAAGATATGATGTGTTAACTCCTCCGCCAGGATTCGCGTTTCCTCCTAAAGCTCTATTATTCATTACTGTAACCTTTGCTCCTAATTCCTCAAAAATTTTAGCCGCGATTTCTGAAGCAGCTCCCCAACCGCAATCTAGGCCTATTTCTATATTTTTTAAATTGAGTCCTCTTACTGTTGACATAAGAAAATTTTTATATTTTGATTGGCCCCCGAGTAAAACATCAACTTTGCCTTTATTTTTTATCCGAGACCCGTTAGGGAAATTTATAATGCTGTTAAAAATAATATGTTCAAGCCATTCTTCTTCTGAACGCAAAAGTTTGAAACCTTTCGCGTTAAAAAGTTTTATCCCATTCTCATAGGATTTACTATGGGATGAAGAAATCATAATTCCCATATCAGCAGCACTGTCTTTTACCAAATATGATACTCCGGGAGTAGTAATAATATCCGCTAACAAAACGTCAATACCATAAAAAGTAATCGCGTCTGATAATATTGTTTCAATACGTTTGCCTTTTAAACGGCTGTCTCTACCAATAATTACTTTGGGATATTCTTTATTTTCTCCTTTATAAAGTACAAATTTCGCGATACTAATCCCAATTTTAAAAATCATCCCGTCAGTAAGAGGATATTCACCCGGTATTCCTCTTATACCGTCTGTTCCAAAAAATCCGTTATTAAAACCCTTTCTTTTCACTTTGTGCTCCTATGATATAATTTGTTAATAATTATTATATCCCCCCGAAAAGACCGCAAAAATAACCTTTATATCCATCCAACAACCTTTTAAAATAATCAATTTTGTTTTCTATCTCTATAATGATTATAATATCCATAAAAATGCTCGATACAATCTTCGGATTGAGTGAGAACAAACCCTAACAATTTAGTATGCGTTCTGTTCATAACATCTTTTGCCCTTTTTATAATCTGAA
>JAUVUO010000174.1 GCA_030601015.1 Candidatus Omnitrophota bacterium
CAGTAAGAGAAGTTGCAAGGGACAAATCATTAGCGAGTAAATATCTTGGAACTATTACTGCAACTTTTTTATGAAAAACTGATAAAGTGATTACCAATGCGTAAACTAAATATCAAGAAAACAATCAACAATATAGCAAAACCCGGCGAGAACATTTCTCAACGTGCAGTTAGAAGTGGCTTCTGGGTATTTTCACTCAGAATAGTTCAGCAACTTTTTAGCTTTGTAAGACTAATAATTCTTGCCCGCATCCTCGCACCTCACGACTTCGGTTTATTGGGCATCGCACTTTTAACGATGGCAACCTTAGAAACCTTCTCGCAAACGGGTTTTCAAGCTGCTTTAATACAAAAGAAAGAAGATATAAAATCGCATCTTGATAGTGCCTGGACGGTTCTAATCTTACGAGGATTTATTCTATTTGCAATCCTCTATTTAATCGCACCGTATGCCGCAATCTTCTTTAACGCACCAGAAGCAAAACCTATCATTCAAGTAATTGGTCTCTCATTCTTTCTTCAAGCGTTTACAAATATCGGCGTTATCTATTTCCAGAAAGAGCTGGAATTCAATAAAGAGTTTATATATCAATTTGCAGGAACCTTAGCCGATTTTATCGTTGCGGTTTCTGCCGTTTTAATCTTGAGAAATGTCTGGGCACTTGTATTCGGCTTGCTTGCAGGGAATGCCGCGAGATTTATCGTGAGCTATTTTATACATCCTTACAGACCGCATTTAAGTTCTGATCTGGGAAAAGCGAAAGAAATTTTTGGTTTCGGTAAGTGGATTTTTGGATCAAGCATATTAGTTTTTTTAATTACCCAAGGAGATGTTATTTTCGTTGGAAAATTACTTGGTGTAACAGCCTTAGGTTTTTATCAGTTGGCTTATAGAATATCAAATATGCCAGCGACGGAGATAACGCATGTCATTTTGCAGGTAACTTTTTCTGCTTATTCTAAACTGCAAGAGAATTTACCAGCGTTAAGAGAAGCATATTTGAAAGTTTTACAATTTACTGCGTTTTTATCTTTTCCTATAGCAGGATTAATCTTTGTTTTAGCTCCTGATTTTACAATGATATTCTTAGGTGAAAAATGGATGCCCATGGTTCCGGCGATGATGGTATTAGTTTGGTGGGGAGTTCTAAGAGGCTTAGTTGGATCAATAAGTCCAGTATTTATGTCTATGGGGAGGCCTAAAATAGTAACTAAGCTGCAAGCTGTTCAAACAGTGTTATTATTTAGTTTAATATATCCTTTAACTGCCAACTGGGATATATTCGGGGCGTCTTTAGCCGTTTTTTTAAGTGCATTAGCAATGTTTTTCGTTAGAAATCATATATTAATTAAGGCTATTAATTGTAAAATTTTAGAGTTCTATAAGCCAATACTTATCCCTATGGTCCTTACGTTAATCAGTATCTTCTCAATAATATCTTTAAAGATGTTTGTCATAGAGTCAGTAGATATGTATTTCTTCTTTTCTTTTATTGGAGTTTTTATTCTACTTTTCGGCTTCCTAAGCTACATTGCAGATAGGTTTTTAAATTATAAAATAAAAGCAGTAATAAAAGAGATTCGCCAGTCATTATGAATCAAAGGAATAATAATATGGAAACCCCAGATGTAATGAAGACAAGAGAATTGGATCTGTGTGTTTCATGTGAGATATGTTCAGCAATATGTCCTAAAGGTGCTGTTACAATGGAGAACAAAATTGGTCAATTTCTCCCAAAAGTTGATGATGAAAAATGCACGAACTGTGGACTCTGTTTGGAAATTTGCCCCGGCATTGACATTGATCCATTTGAGTTAAGACATGAAAAAATTTCCGATAATACGTTTGATGGACATTATTTAGAGAGTTATACAGCATACAGCAATGATCCAGAGATTAGAAAAAATTCGGCTAGCGGAGGATTAATTACTAACTTGATTACTGAGTTAATAAAAAATAAATATTTTGATGCTGCTTTTATTTTAGATTTTGATAAATTTGATGGTAAACCCGCAAGATTAAAAGCAATAGATAATATCAATGAAATACTTAAAGCTGCCAAGTCAAAATATATTCCCGCTTCTGTGTATAATGTAATAAAAACATTAGAAAACGGAGATAATAGAAAATACATAATCGTAGGTACTCCCTGCCAAATTTATGGAATTAAAAAATTTATCAAAAATCGTGTTATATTTGAAGAAAATTATCTTTTCTTAGGATTATTTTGTGATAAAACCTTAAATTTCAATATAATTCGATGTTTTGAAGATGCCTATAGAAAACCAAATGAAAAGCTAATCAAATTTGAGTATAGAACAAAAGAGAAATATGGATGGCCAGGAAATTCTAAAATATATTTTGATTCAGGGAGAGAATTAATTATAGATAAAGGAGTGCGAATGCAATTAAAGCCCTTTTTCCAATTGAAGAAGTGTTTGTTTTGCCTTGATAAATTAAATCAACTGGCGGACATTTCCTTTGGCGACTGTTATATAAAAGGAAAAGACGACTTCCATGGGAAATCAAGTGTAATAGTTAGAACTAAAAAAGGGAAAGAGATATTTGATAAATATTCATACTTGTTTATATTAGAAAAGGAGAGCATAGAAAAAATTAGAGAGTCTCAGCACCTAATGGATAAAAAGGATAACTTGGAGTATGCTAAAATGTTTATTAAAGAAAATAATAGTTATCCCGATGTTAGTTTTAAATATGAAAGAGATAATAAAGTGGCTAAAAAACTGGCGAAATTACAGAAATATATCATGTGGGGAAAAAAGTACAATATTAACAAAATAAGGTTTACATTGTTTTCATCAAAAATATTAAATAAGTTAAAAGCTATTTATGGATATAGTAAAGGATATATTGGGAACAGAATAATAGCTGGGCTTATTATTTACGGATACAGCAGAAGATATATTCGAGGGGAAAGAACGGCGGACAATGTTGTTATTATTGGAGGGCAGCTTTTTAACAAAGGGGCTCAAGCAATGACGTTTACAGTAGTGGACCAAATAAAAAGAAGATATCCAAATAAAAATATTTATTTGTTTTCTACACAAGATTTTGACAGAGAAGATAAAGAAAAGAATATATATAAATTTAATATTTTACCTTGGGACTTAATAACTAGAATTAAATTATTAAGTTTTTGGGGTAAATTATTTAAAAAAAGAAGCAAATATGCATATTTAGAAAATGATATAAGAGGAGTTATTAAAAATGCAGATTTTTTTATTGATATAAGTGGTTATGGTATATCTTCTCAAGTGGGGGGTTGGTTTCCATCGGGTATTTATTTATCAAATATAAAAATTGCAAAAAAGTATTTAGTTCCATATTATATCTTCCCGCAGTCCCTTGGTCCCTTTGACTATTCAGTAATGTGTAAGATCCTTTTATATCCTCTAATGAAATTGTATTTAAAATATCCAAAAAGGATATTCCCACGAGAAAAAGAAGGGTTAATGTGCGTGCGTAAATTTACTAAAAAAAATGTAGAACAAAATTACGATATAGTTCTTCAAAGTAAAGAATATAATTTAGCTAATATATACAATAGAGAGGTTCGTTTTAAAGATATAAAAATTGAGTCCAACTCCGTTGGTATAATTCCTAACTTAAGGGTTATTGAACGAGCAAAAACAGACGAGATTTATTCTGTTTATAACTCATTAATAAATAGATTAATTGATGCTGAAAAAAGGGTTTATATATTAAGA
>JAUVUO010000081.1 GCA_030601015.1 Candidatus Omnitrophota bacterium
AAAACTTCATAAATTCTTTGGCCCAGCATTAAAGAAACTAAATATTCAACTATATCATCAAAATTTGATTCCATAATGATTTCACTCATTAAACTCGATTTTGAGTCTTTAGACGCACGAGGATTAAATGGAAGAAGATATATCATCTCTACTCGTTGTATTGTGAATGATACCGGCCTAGGATAAATTATTTTAAGATACCCGAAAAATCCTCCATGATATTCCTTTAAAATCAAATCTCTTAACTGTAATGCCTGATTATAGCTATTTTCATCATCTATCCCCGGAAAACATACTAAAGGTATACCTCTGCCTTCAGCATATCTTCTGCCTCGTTCACCAATAACAATTATCTTGCCAGGCATATCCTGAAGTTGGCCGATAGCTGTACCCACGACTTGTTTATTAAGGCCTCCTAACAGTCCTTTATCTGAAGTTACCGCTACGATAAGCTGCCATTCGTCCCTAGGATGAAGGAATAAATTGTTGTTTTCCTGAACGTTAGCAATATTTAAAAAACTTTCGATAGTTTGAAATAATTCTTTAAAAGCAGTTATCCTTTTCTCTAATGTTTTGAATTGAGCTACTGATATATTTTTTAATGTATTCAATAAATAAGAAAGATTGCGATTAAAATCTAAATTTTTTTTTATCACAGAAATTGTTTTCATACACTTAAATTTTATATTTAAATACAAAAAAATAACTTTTTATTTTGAGATTATAAGCGTATCTTCGGTGAACCATAAAAAATATTTTATCCCTCAGTTTTTTCGTTCAAATATGCTGTTAGACATTCATCCAACAATTCCTTAATGTTTTTGCTCAATTCCTTTGTACCGCGAAGTTGAGAGCATAGTTGAGGGTATCTTTTATTTGCAAATAATAAAATTTCTTCTCTAAAAATTTTCCGTTTTCCTTTAGATAATCCTTTTAAAGTACCCTTATCTAATTCGTATAAATAAATTATTTGTTCTTCCATAGATATAGGTTTATTTTTATCCTGAATAATCAGCTCGTTTATCTTTTCACCGCGTTTAAGTTTCGCCTCTGCCTCCTTAGAAAGCCCTGTAGCGCTTAACTGCGTCATCTTCAATAATTCTTTATACTGGATATATTCCCTTCGTAAATTTTTACTTAAACTTTTCATTGCCGGCCACTGGGCTTTATTACCGATACGAGAAACAGAAAGTCCAAAATCTATCGCGGGTTTAATACCTTTTTTAAAAAGATCTGTTGAAAAATATAATTGTCCGTCAGTCATGGATATTAAATTTGACGCGATATACCCTGTAGCATCGCCCTGAAGAATATCAACAATCGGCAAAAAAGTCATAGAGCCACCGCCTAATTCCGGTTTTAAATATCCTGCCCGCTCCATTAATTGAGAATGAATATAGAAAATGTCTCCGGGATAGGCTTCCCTGCCGGGAGCCCTTTCAAGGAGTAAAGATATTTGGCGATAAATCCATGAATGTTTAGTTAAATCATCAAAAACAACCAAGACATCTCTGCCTTTTGACATAAAATATTCACCAATCATACATGCGGTATAAGGAGCTAAATATTGTTCGCCCGTGGATAAAGAAGCAATACCACTGACTATTATTGTATAATCTAATACATCATTATCTCTAAAACTATCTATAACTTTTAAAAGGCTGGAATAAGGTTTACCTATTGAACAATAGATACAAATAACATCCTTACCTTTTTGATTCAATATCGCGTCTATGGCTACAACTGTTTTACCTATTAACCTATCGCCGATTAAAAGTTGTCTTTGCCCTTTAGCTATCGGGATAACAGCATCTAAAAGCAGCGTTCCTGTCTCTAAAGTTTTTGTTACCGGAACCCTGTCCATGACCCCTGGGGCAACTTTAAAAACAGGCAGAAACTTATCCGATTTAATTTCTCCCAATTCATCTTGAGGCTGGCAAAGGCCATTAACTACACGCCCAATAAACGAGTCCGAAACAGGTAAGGATAACGTTCGTCCTTTATTATAGATTTCGTCGCCGGCCCGAAGATCACTGGCATCGCCTAAAACTAAAATCTGAATATTTTTTTCGGTAAAACCAAATACTAAACCCAAAACACTATTGGCAAATTCCACAATTTGTCCATTCGCGCAAGATGGAAGGCCTTTCGCTATTACTACAAATTTACGTACAGATTCAACATATCCAACCTCTCTGACTTCAAATTTTGGTTTTATTTGGCTGTTTTCTATTTTGGAATTATCCATTATCGGTTTATTCTGTTTTTCCTGGCTTTTAAATTTTCATCAATTTTGTTTTTCAAACTACCGTCTAAAACAAAACTGCCTATAAAAACGATAATTCCAACAATTATTTTCGGATCAACTTCCTCTTTAATAATTACACCCCTGTCTAAAAAAAGTTTCATTTTTAAAGATAATTCATCTTTCTGATCATTATCAAGAGGGAAAGCGGATATTATCTTTATTTCATTGATATCCTCGGGTACTCGTAAGTTATCTAACCTAATAAAATCATTATCAATAAGATTTTTTACCCAAAGAGAATGAACATCTAATCTAAACTTTTCAGGCAAAACATTTTCGATAATCTCACAAGCTTTCTTAATTGTTTCACTCTCTATTTTATTTTCTACTTCAGAAATAAGATTTCGCCTTGCCTTATCTGCCTGCTGTATTAATTCTTCCCCCTGGATTCTTGCTTGTTTCAAAATACTGTCCCGTTCCGATTCTGCACTTTTTATAGTTTTATCCTTAAATTGTTCAGCCTCAGAATTAGCTTTAATTACAATCATCCTGGATTTTTCTTTCGCTTCTTTCAACTTAGCCAGCACCTCTTTTTCTTTATCTTCGTAATCTTTACTCATGCCTTCCAAATGTTTAGTTGCCGAAACAATATTTTTAGACATCATTTTCTTTAAAAAAAATGTCAATCCGGAAAAAATGATTAACTGTAATATTATTATTAAAAAAACGACTACAGCCATATTCTTAATATTTTAAAATCACCATTATCCATAAAATATATTATTTAATTAATACCGCCAATTTCACATACTAATTAGCTGTCGAAAAAAGCTGAAAAACTATAAGCATAGCAATAAGTGAAATAGCCTGAGCTGCCACAAGAACAACAACTAAAGCTGTAAAAATCTTTGGAGCGGACGAAGGGTTTCTGCCTAAGGCGGTAATACTCGCAAACCCGCTTACGGCAAAAACCGCGCATGGCCCCAAAACACATAATGTAAAAATTATAACTAACGAAATATTTCTGCTCATTTGTAATCTTAACCCGCGCTAAATCGATTCTCTAATTTTAGAATTTCTTATTTTTATAGAAATTATTAATGTATCTAATTTTATTTTACCATAGGCTATGCATTCCGCAATTCACATTTCTTCCACTATCGCTAATACTTTGTTTTTATTAACATTAACAACACCTCTTTTTATATAAATATCCTTTCCGTCAACACTAACAATCCCTCTTAAAAGCCTGCTCATTATTTGCTTATGAAAAATAAGTACTTCAAATACACCGTTTTCACCGGGAAAAACAACGCTGGCAGCTTTTCCTTTAAATATAATATTGATAGGGCTTAATATTTGCACATCTAATAACATAAATATTTCAAGTTAAATCAGTTTATTTTTGCATGATTTATTTTTTAATATTATTTAATAAATATTTTATTCTTGCTTTCTAATATCCAAAATTTCATCCGGGAAAAGAAGACTTTTTAGCTGCCATTAAAGTATCTTTTGTTATTTTCACTTGACTGTGCCAAGCAAAGAAAAGCACCCCGGACAATAAAACACTAAAAACAATAATACTGAATATTACTATCCAAGCCATATTCTTTGAAGGCGAATCAGATATAACTTTTTTGTCTTCTAACATTTCCGGAGCGTTAGGGCCTCCGGCCTTTACTAAAAGTTTTTCCATTTTAAAAATGTCTTCTTTAACCTTATCAACAACAATTAAATTTTCTCTATAAAGGCCGATATGAAGTTCTCGGCTCAATTCATCATCATTTTGAGAAACACGTATCTTATCTAATCTCGCATAAATAGTCTCCGCGATTTCTTTAGCTCTTACACCATATGAAGTATCTATAAGATGGTCTAACGTTCTGTCTGTTTGTTTCTTTAATCCCAAAAGTTCTTCCTCCGGAACAAGCCAAACATCCAAAACTTCTACTTCAAAAGTACGAATTTCTTTAGGTTTTAAGGAAACTTCCTCTTTATAAAGATAGTAACGCGACTTTGATGTGTCGTATTCCAGCTTCAACTCTCCTAAACTAACTATATCACTTGGTTTTACTTCGTCAGGTAAATATTTTTTTACCATTAGTGTTTGTTCCTTTTCTTTTGAAGGGTTAATAGCTGTAAATTTAAAATATACATTTTCGCTTTTAACACTTTTATATACAATTAAATTTAAGGCAAGAAGAAAAATTAAAATTCCATATATTTTATGTTTATGATAAAAATGTCTTTTACCAACCTTTAACATTTCATATACCTCCCTTATTAACAACATAAAACCTTATTTCTGTATTAACTTAAAAATTCATCAGAACTTCTTTACATTCTATCATCTTTTTTTATATACCAATTAATTTTTAACAAAAAAAAACACCGACAGATATCGGTAATAAAATAATCAAAACAATAAATTAACTGCTTTTAGCCAGATGCCTCTTACTCAATTCGATCAATGATAAAAGCATCTTCCAATCCGCCGATTTTTTTCTCAAAAATCTCTGTCATAATACCAACCGCTTCTCCTACTTTCTTAGTCTTAACACGTATATCCTCTAAAACAGGAGATTCTTTCATTGCGTCTTTCACTAAAGTTCCTAAATCATAACCTTGGTCTCCGGCCAAAATCTTTAATCTTTCTGAAATATCGTTAATTGTTTTATTTAGAATAACCGATGGCTCGTCTTTAGCTAAAGCGTCAGGAAGTTCTTCTACTGATTTTTTCAAATTCTTTAAAGTAAGCGCGATATTTATATCGTCTCCGGTTATTAAAACTGCTTCTACTAGTTTTATCGCGTCTAAAGCCTTCTGTGCTGTACGTTCTGCCATTGGAGCGGAAGCCGCGAGTCCGGCAATGGTAGTAATACTCATAGATTCAACCATTCCTGAACCGTTAAGTAAAGTCTTGGTTTCAGGTTCATTTATGGTATAGGTATACCCTTTACCGTAGGTAAACCTTAAATCAGCTACAATTTCATAAACATATAATCCTGAACTAACCTCTTCCATAGGAATTTCCGCTTCAATAGATTCTCCGTCCCAATTATAAATATTTACTATAGGACTTAACCCCGGCAAACCTTGGCACTGTATGGTCAAGGTATCATCCCCTAATGACGGATTAGGAAATACTAAAGTCTTCCAAGGATATTGGCCAATCATACCTGATCCAAAAAGTTTAGTCTTGGTCTTATCTTCGAGAATATTGTACGTATAACCTTTACCTGTCTCAAATTTTGAATCCGCTTTTATAGTATAAAGATACATTCCCGGACTAACCTCTTCCATCGCCATATTCTCTTCTATGACTTCTCTTTCGGAATCATAAACAACAACTACCGGTTCTAAATTAGGTAACCCTTGACATTGAATTGTTATAGTATCATTAGTCAATGCAGGATTAGGGAATAAAGTACTGGTCCAAGCATATTTACCTACCATACCTGACCCGGAAAGTTGAGTAGATGTTTTTTCTTCCATTATAGTATAAGTATATCCTTTACCTGTATCAAATCTTGAATCTGGCTTCATATTATATTTATATACTCCAGGACTTTCTTCAGTCATTACTATACTACTAACAACAACGTCTCTATTAAAATTATAAACCGTAATTTTCGGTGATAAATTAGTCAAACCTTGACATTGTATAATAACCGGTTCATTTAACAATGTCGGGTTAGGAAAGACTGAACTAGTCCAACTATACTTACCAACCATGCCTGACCCGGAAAGTTGAGTAGATGTTTTTTCTTCCATTATAGTATAAGTATATCCTTTACCTGTATCAAATCTTGAATCTGCAATAATTTGGTAATTATAAATTCCCGGAGTTACTTCTGGCATAACAGCAGATTCTTCTATAATATTCCTATCGGAATCGTAGACATGAATTGTAGGATTCAAATCAGGTAATCCTTGACATTG
>JAUVUO010000194.1 GCA_030601015.1 Candidatus Omnitrophota bacterium
ACGGCAGAGAATGGTTAAGGAACCTTCAAAAGCAAGAAATAAAAAGATCCGGAATAAACTCTCTTAAAATCGGTTTCAATAAAATTTTTGGCTACTATATAGAAATAACCAAAACAAATCTTCATCTTGTTCCTGAAGATTACATTAGAAAACAAACACTCGTTAATGCTGAACGATTTATTATACATCAGCTTAAAGAATTCGAAGAAAAAATGATTACTTCTCAAGAAAAAATTATAAAGATTGAATCTTCAATTTTAAATACTTTACAAACAAAGATACTTGAGGCTTCTGACCGGTTACATCTACTTAGTTCTCAAATAGCAGCTATAGATTGTTTATATTCATTAACAACTCTTGCGTTTTCTCCAGGTTATATTTTGCCGGAAGTCAATGATAGTTCGGAAATAATTATTAAATCCGGCAGGCATCCTGTAGTTGAACAGACATTTAATGAACCGTTTATTCCTAATGACACACTAATTGATTGCAGAGATAATCACCTTCTCATTATTACAGGCCCTAATATGGCAGGGAAATCAACTTACATCAGACAAGTAGCTATATTGGTTATTATGGCTCAATTGGGCAGTTTTATTCCTGCTGAAAAGGCCGGTATTGGCATAGTAGATAAAATATTCACTCGGATAGGCGCCCATGATGCCATAAGTAAGGGGCAAAGCACTTTTATGGTTGAAATGAGCGAAACAGCGGAAATATTAAATAACCTTTCAAACCGAAGCTTACTTATTTTGGATGAAATAGGGAGGGGAACAAGCACCTATGACGGCCTTAGTTTAGCTTGGTCTGTAGCTGAACACCTGCAAAAAAATAAGGTACGAACTCTCTTTGCCACTCATTTTCATGAACTCACATCTTTAGCTGAGAATCTATCCGGAGTTAAAAATTACAATGTTGCTGTTAAAGAATGGGGAGATGAAATAGTTTTCTTACATAAAATTGTTACCGGCGGAACTGATGACAGTTACGGTATCTATGTAGCAGAACTGGCGGGTATCCCTAAAGAAGTAGTAAACCGTTCCCGGCAAATACTAAACAATTTAGAAACACAAAAAAATATAAAAAATAAAGTTACTAATAATAAAAATGATAAAATTCAATTAGGCCTTTTCACTGAAGAAGCTGATAATAAAATAAAAGAAATCAAAAAAGATTTAACATCTTTAAATATAAATAACCTTACTCCTCTCGAGGCTCTAAATAAAATATATTTATGGAAACAAAAATTAAATAAAAAATAATAATGAGTAATGTTAAAATTCTTCCTCCTGAAATAATAAGTAAAATCGCTGCCGGTGAAGTAATAGAAAGGCCGGCCTCTGTTGTAAAAGAACTAATAGAAAATTCTCTCGATGCGCATGCGTCAAGTATCGAACTCCATATTAAACAAGCCGGAAGAACTCTTATACAAATTAAAGATAATGGGTCAGGCATTGACCCTGACGATATGAATGTAATCTTTAATAGACATGCTACCAGTAAAATTAAAAAAGCTGATGACTTATATTCTATCAATTCTTTAGGATTTCGTGGTGAAGCTTTGTATAGTACAGCAGCTATATCGGACATTTACCTGCGCAGTAAAATAAAAAATTCGGAAGCCGGATGGGAAATACATATTAGAGGCAGCCGTAAAATCAGTCTTAAACCAATAAGTATGCCTGTAGGAACCGAAATTGAAATACGGGAACTTTTTTTTAATACTCCCGCCAGACGAAAATTTCTTAAATCCGATTCCACTGAGATTAAAAAAATTTTGAAT
Source organism: Candidatus Omnitrophota bacterium (assembly GCA_030601015.1). Taxonomy (GTDB): domain Bacteria; phylum Omnitrophota; class Gorgyraeia; order Duberdicusellales; family 4484-171; genus JAGLSE01. The sequence continues at coordinate 1,784 of JAUVUO010000194.1, forward strand.
ACTTTTATCCCTTACACTTTACTGTATCCAAACTGCAGATTTCTTTTAACTCACGGGTCAAAAACCTTATTAAATCTTCTCCCCCGGAAAAATCCGGTAACCCGTATATCTGATTGCTTAAATTTGGACAAAAACCATATTATTACAGGACAAAGAAATTATCCTAAAAACAACTTATCCGCGGAACTGATTTTAGGCGATATCAATATTCAAAGAGCAAGAAGAAATCTTCAGTTCATATTTGTTAATAATCGTCCCGTCCAAAATAAAAATTTAATTTTTCATATTAACCAAATATATAAACTTATTTTGCCATCTGATGTTTTTGGTTTCTTCATACTATTCTTAAATGTTAATCCCGATACTATTGATATTAATATCCACCCAACGAAAAGAGAAGTGAAACTAAAAGACGAACAAATTATTATATCTTTAATACGTTCGCTTTGTGAACAAACACTTATGACAAAAAGCAAACCAAAACAAGTAGAAGAAATTAAACATATTTCATTAATGGAAAAGTCCGAATCTTTCCCAACTCAGGATTATTCTAAATATCAACAGGTAAAAGAGAATAAACCACGACCCTACATATTATTAAACCAAGAACAGTTTAAATTCTCTCCTAATAAAACTTTTTTTGAGACTAACAAAGAATTATCTCTAAAAACAAAATTATCTGTATCTAAATATATCGGAACTTTTCTTAAAAAATATATTTTATTTGAAACAATCGAATCACTTTTAATTATTGATCAACATGCCGCGCAGGAACGAGTCAGTTATGAAATCTTTAAAAAACAAATTGATTCTAGTTCTGTTGAATCTCAACATCTTCTATGCCCTATTATCTTATCTCTTTCCCCTCAAGAAATGATCACTTGGGAAAACATTAGAATTACTCTTGAAAATATAGGGTTTTCTAATACTTTAATTGATAACGAAAATATAGCTATACACTCCCACCCTCAACTTATAACTCATCCTGAGATTGCGGTACGAAATTTACTTTCAGAAATTGATATAACCCTCTATGACAACAATATAGTCGCACGCTGGGCCTGCAGGAATTCCATTAAAGCAGGTTACACTATAAATCATGAGCAAGCTGATTACTTAAAAAATGAATTATTGAAAACGAAAGACCCCTTCACTTGCCCTCATGGCCGGCCTACTGTTATTGAAATAAAAGAAACAACCCTTGATAAGGAATTTATACGAAAATAATTTGTTCTAAACCTTTTCTCCATAAACCATAAACTTTATACGAAAAATCAGATCGCATCTTATTTATAGAATAATCATAAAAAAAGAGCACTATTAAGTGCTCTTTTTTTGTTCTATTATTTAATACCCGCTTCTTAACTTAAATATTCTTTATCTACGGCCTCTTCCTGCCCCTCTTTTACCTACGGAATTTCCCCGATTGCTTTTTTTATGATTCTTCCGTCTATCCTTTAAATTTCTTCTTCTATCTTTTTTCCCTTCCCGAAGGTCCTCTCTTCGTTCTTTTAAATTGCCTCTTCTATCTTTTACCCCTTCCCGAAAGTCCTCTCTTCGTTCTTTTAAATTGCCTCTTCTATCTTTTACCCCTTCCCGAAAGTCCTCTCTTCGTTC
>JAUVUO010000203.1 GCA_030601015.1 Candidatus Omnitrophota bacterium
AAAGATGAATTAGTGTGGTTTAACGAGTGGGGCAATACATCAAAACATACTTTAGGATCATTAAAAAAATCAGGTGTGTTTATAAAATTATATATTTGTAATAAAAAAGATTTGAAAGGTATTTCCAATGAAAAAATATTTTTTATAGTAAACAAAAAAGACAATCAAATTTTTCTTGCTTTCGTGGGAACATCTGAAAATGATAAATTAGATTTGAAAGAAGTTGATGTTCCTCATGAGGGGTTTTGTTCTTTGGAAAAAAATATTTCATCTGTTGAAGCGGAATTAAAGAGTATCGGCCAAAGGTTAGAGAAACTTTCTGAATATAAAGACCAATTTGGTGATTATAAAAAAAAACTTGGCAAAAAACTGGAGTTTTGTAAAGTAAGATATGGTATAGCTCATGAGGAAGAAATTTGCTGTTTGCAGGGGTTTTGTCCGAAAGATGATTTGATTGATATTAAAAGATGTTCTGAAAAGGAAGGGTGGGGATTAGCTATAGATGAGACACTAGATTCACCGGATGTCCCGACACTTATTAGATATCCCCGATGGGTTAAGATGATTCAGCCGGTATTTAATTTTATAGGAACAATTCCGGGGTATGGGGAGTATGATATAAGCTCTTGGTTTCTTATTTTTTTTAGTCTATTTTTTGCAATGCTTATCGGGGATGCCGGGTATGGGGTATTATTTTTGTTAGGTACCTTTTTTGTAAGGAAAAAATTTTCTAAAGTTCCTTCGGCGCCTTTTAATTTAATGTATGTTTTAGCCGGCGGAACCATTGTTTGGGGAGCAGTTACAGGCAATTGGTTTGGCTTTCAACCAATTGCTCAATTACCTTTTTTTAATGCTTTGGTTATAGATAAAGTAGATAGTTTTGTAGACGCGAATCAATTATTTCTAATGTATATATGTTTTTTTGTAGGGGCTGCTCACCTTACAGTAGCCCATGGTATAGTGGCATTTAGGTATATTAATAAATTGTATGCTTTTTCACAAGTAGGTTGGATATTAATAGTGTGGGGAGTTTTTTTTCTTGCAGGAACACTAATACTTAATAATCCTTTTCCTATGTTTGCAAAATATTTGTTAATAATAGGTGTAAGTTTAGTAGCATTATTTTCTAATCCTCAGAAAAACATATTGAAAGGAATTGCAATTTCTATAGCGAATCTGCCCCTTAAACTTATTGGGTCTTTTGGGGATACTTTATCCTATTTAAGGCTATTTGCTGTAGGATATGCTTCGGTTATGGTTGCGGCAAGTTTTAATGAAATAGCGCTAACCGTGGGGTTTAATAATGTTCTTAGCGGTTTAGGAACAGTCGTAATATTATTTGCCGGACATGCTTTAAATATAGTGTTAGGATTTTTATCGGTATTGGTACATGGGGTTAGGCTGAATATGCTTGAGTTTTCAGGCCATTTAGATATGGAGTGGTCAGGTAAAGAATACAAGCCTTTTAAAGAGTAGTGGATAGGAAAATTATAAATATGGAATGTAAAATTATATAAGGTAAAGGAGGTTTAATATGGTTGAAGGCCTAGGTGACTTTAATTTTTCATTAGCATTGGCTGCAATAGGTTCTGCTTTTGGAACCGGTGTTGCCGGTATGGCAGCAATTGGTGCTTGGAAGAAATCTTTTTCTCAAAATAAGGCTGCTCCTTTTGTTCTTGCGGCTTTTGTAGGCGCGCCTTTGACCCAGGTATTTTATGCGTTTATTTTAGGAGGAAGCATACGTAAAGCAGCTTTTCCTGTAGATCTTCAATCTTATGTGTTTCAGATGATTATCGGTCTTTTAGCAGGTGCTGCTATGGGCATGAGCGCGTATATGCAGGGTAAAGCTGCGGCTTGTGCTTCAGATGCTTTTGCCGAAACCGGAAAAGGTTTTGCTAATTATATGATTGTAATAGGTATTATAGAGGCGGTTGCGCTTTTTGTAATGATATTTTGTATGATAAGCCTTCCTAAGGCTTAGGATTAAAAAAATTGACTAAAATTAAAAAGTCAATTGAATCCTTGATTTTTTTTGAAAATTTGGTATTATTTAGTTTCAAAACCAGGTGAAGAATATTAAAAATTAAGGGGTAAAGATATAGTGTTAATTATGTGAAATAAAAAATTTAAGTATTTATAAATAAATATGTTAAATTTTTTATAAAATGTGATAATATACTAAATAATCATGGGCGATTAACTCAGCTGGTTTAGAGTGCCTCCCTTACAAGGAGGACGTCACAGGTTCGACTCCTGTATCGCCCACCATAAATAAATTGGTAATAGATTTTATAATAGATAGAGAGATAGGAGGTTTAATCGTTATAGGTAATTTGGAAAATAATATTAGATCAATGGTTTTGTTCAAAAAATATAATATTTGTAAAAGAGAAATATCGGATAATTTAGAGTATATAAAAAGAACGTCCAAATCGGGGGATCGAAGGTTCAGGAAGGAATCAAGGACGAAATTAAGAAATAATAAACCTTTCTTATATTTAAACGCGGCATTTTTTATCCCACCTATTTTAAAAAATAATATTTATAAATTTTTTAATTTTTTTAGTACTGTGAAATATTTTAATATATGATAAGAAATCATTTAATTCAAAAAATGATTTTATTTGTTTTTAATTAGAAATGATAAACTAAATCTTTAGAATAAAGTGTTTAAAAATTAAAATTAATGATTTATTAATAGTAACAATTTGAATTTAGTATTGGGAGATTAAATGGATTTGAATATATTAAGACATTCTTGCGCTCATATAATGGCTTCGTCTATAAAAAAACTTTATCCTGACGTAAAGTTCGCGATAGGCCCGGCAATTGAGAATGGGTTTTATTATGATTTTGATATTCCGGGAGGAATAAAGGAAGATGATTTAGGTAGAATAGAAAAACTAATGAAAAAAGAAATTGGCCAAAACCATTCTTTTGTCAATGAGGAGTGGCCTAAAGAAAAAGCTATAACTTTTTTTAAGGAGATAGGCGAGAAGTATAAAGTTGAATTAATAAATGAATTAGAGCAAGAAAAGGTTTCAATATATAAACATAATGACTTC
>JAUVUO010000118.1 GCA_030601015.1 Candidatus Omnitrophota bacterium
CAAACCTTCAACTGCTCAAACTTCACTTTAAATTTCATAAATAATTTCTCAATCTTTTTCTTTTGTTCATATTATGTCAAGGAACCGTCCATTTTATAGTCTCTATCAAGAGAGTCCCCCTTTTAATATTTTGTTATTAATTTAAATAGGGATACATACTATTTTTTTCTATGGTTTAGCTTTTCATTTTACGAAGTCTTCCTTTAGGTCGTCTATCTATTACAGTAATACCAAAAGCCTCAACCATCCGGTTAAGAAAGTTCTCAGTTCCTATAGGTTTTCCTCTAAAAAGTTACCGAATTATTTACCTGGTACAACCGTCCCTATCTATTTAATTTAAAAGCAAAATATTAATTGTCTAAGGAAATGGGTGTCTGTCCCTATTTATTTTCCAATTCTTCTATACCGAGCATTTTAAATCTCCTTTCTTAAAGACGATTTTGGATAACGTTCCTGGTATACCTGATGTTGGCCGTAGGGCAATGTGCCGCAATGCCGAGCACGGCTAAGACATCCGAAGAAGATATGTCATGATAAACAATGGCCGGTCAAATTATTATTTTTTATTTTTCAAATATTCAAAATATTTTTTTCTATTTTTACCAAAGTATTTTTTATAAACTTCTGAATCTAATATATAACTTTTATCATTATTACAATAATAACAAGATAATACACAATTCTCTTTTGTATAACCATTAGAGTTTATTTTTCGATCTACTTCTAGATTAGGGCCTCTTGTGCCATAACCAATTTTTCTGGTTTTTAATTCATCTTGATTAATTAATGAACAGATATCAAATATAGATGTATCGCAATAATAGCATTTGAAATCTTGAGCTTTTATTGTATTTTCAAACCATTTTACAAATTCATCTTTATTCGAAAAACCTTTTCCATGTTTTTTTGTTGAATAAAGTTTCCCTATTCTTACTTTCTCATTCTTTAAAAAATCTTCTTTTTCTGTCATAAATTTCCTAATAAATTTTTTTTCTATGTGACAGGTGACGGTTCTTTGTCACTCTTCAATCCTACCGGAATCAATCCATTCTTTTATTGTTTCTCTTCTCTTTTCTTCTAAGACGCCTTCTAGTGATTTAGAAGTTTCTCCTTTGCCTCTTACCTTGTTGAGTTTTTTTTCCAAAAATCTGGCAGCCTGTTTTCGGTTTAGATTTTTATCTATTCTTGCTGTGAAGGATCAAGTGAATTATAATTTTTTCTATCTTTTTAATCTCTAAATTTAATTTAAAATAGGGACATCCTATTTTTTCTATGGTTTAGCTTTTCCTTTTACGAGGTCTTTCTTTAGGACGTCTATCTATAGTATTATCTAAAGTTTCAACCATTCGGTTAAAAACTCCACAAGTCCAATAGGCTTCCCGCTAAAAATTACCGAATTATTGACTTGTCACACCTTCCTTATTTATTTAATTTCTGATTTTGTTTCTGCTTCATTCATTGGTTTACACCTATCAAATTATCTTTTTTAAACCAATATCGTGCCATATCTAGGACTATATCACTGGGTTTATAATAAAAAACAACTAAATTATTTTTTGTCCTGGAGCAACAGACATAGAACATTTTCTTTGTTCTCTCTATAATACTTTCTTTATCGCTGGTTTCTTCAAAAAGATATTTAAAATTATATTTATTCCATTTTCCATTATCTAAAATTACAAAAACGTTATCAAACTCTGCTCCTTTAATCCCGTGTTGAGTTGAATAAGGAGTTAAGTCTTCTTCAAAGTTGTATAGTTTAATGATTTCTTTAAAAGGAAGCTGTTTGACTCTATCGTAAATGTATGTGTTTTCTTTAACAAAGTTATTAAAGTCATCATCTTTTTTTACAATATTTTTATCATCCGCAAAATTTATAACCTCCTGTATTGTTTGTTCTTTCATACTTAACAAGGTTTCAATACATTCTTTCAGTTTCTTTTTATCGTCTACTGATGATATTTTATAATCAGCTTTCTTAACAAACTCATTCACTTGATTTGAGTTATATAAATGTAACCGTTCTTGGATTTTTAAGAGATGGGTAATAAATTTATCGCGGTTGTCTCCAATAAGTTGATCGCTATCTAAATATATTCTTGTTAACTTTTCAAAAAGGATTGGTTTAGCATTTTCGAAAAGTATTGAATTCTCAGATATAAATTTATTAAAATTATTTGCTTGGTTTACAATTTTCAAATCAAGAACTTCACCAAACGTTTTATCCTCAATATCAGCTAAACAATTTTCGTCTTTTAGTTTCCTTTTAATTTTTTTTACATGTTTAATTATTTCGTCATTATTGTAAATCTTGAAAATATCACCGAAGCCAGCTTTATCTGCAATTAAATTATGTGTCAGATAAAGTTCTTTTGTTTCTGCGAAATCAGTGAAATCCCAGTCTTCAAATATTTTATGCTTTTTTATATCTTCAATATTAATAGTATCAGCATTTGAGTACATGAATTTTGCACTCCCATTAAGATCTTTATCAACTTCATCCGGTTTTATTTTTCTTTCTTGTTGAATACCATCTGTTCTAATTTTATTTAAGAGACTAATAACCGTTTTAGAACACCGCCAGTTGTCGTCTTTTGTGATTTCTTTAACTGAACCTTTCATAATGTAATTTTGTAAATCGCCAATTCTATTGCCGTAAATAGACTGCATGGTATCGCCAAAAAAACCGATAACATTTTTTTTATTGCTGGATTTTGGAAGATATTCAAGAAAAATGTCGATTACCTGTTTTTCAGTATCTTGGTATTCATCAATTAAAATATAATCATATTTATCTTTTAAAATATCACACAGGAGGGGATAAGTTTTAAACATGTAATTAGAAATTTTTAAGACCTCATCGTGTGATAAAATGCCATCGTCTATTTTTTTATAGTCTTTATAATTAATTTCTTTATCGCACAGATACTCTTCGTTAATATCTATTTCACCAGAATATTTAATACCGGTTGTCTCTTCTGTTTTTTCTTGCTCTATTAAAGCAACGAGCGATTTCTTTAAGTCATTTTGGTAATTTTTTATTGATTTCCAAAGAAAATCATGAATTGTAGAAACTTCTAATTTATCATATTTTGCTCTATGCTTAATTTCATCAGCGGCAACATTTGTAAATGTAATACAAGCGACATTAACTTTAGGATTCATATCATAAATCAAATCTAATACCTGCATCAAAGTATTAGTTTTGCCGCTACCTGCACCGCCACTTAAAAGAAAATTATTTCCACCTTCTATTTGATCTTTAATCTCATTAATTACTTCGATAGCCATAATAATCCCTCTTTTATATATTCAGGAACTTGCCACTCCGTGAAATTTTCACTACTGTAATAAAGAATGTCAGTAGCAAAGAGAGTTTTTTTAACTATGCAAGTATCAGCAATTTCGTAATAATCTGGTTGCATTGCATCTAACTTATCTTTGGATTTCAGGCTATTGAATTCATTTTTTTTTGATTTGATAAACTCAAGATTTAAAGAAATAAAAGCATCCTCGAAACTTCGAGCATGGTAATCATTTTGTTCGGTTTGGTACACAATGCATATCAAACCGTCTTCGTTTTCCTTCCAATTATTATCATTTTTAGATAGTATTTTCGATTTATGTAGTAAGGTTTTCAATGTATTAAAGTCTACATCCTTTAGGAAGTATTTAATAGAGGCGTTGCTTGTATGTGTACCTTCAGAAACCTTACATTTATTCCCATTCTTATCTGATTTCACAGAATCTAGGTCTGTTATGATTAATGTTTTAATACCAAGGAAAGTTAAAAAATTATCGAAAACATGTGAATATGCTCCCACTTCTACTATTGAAATATTTTGAGATAGAAGAGGGTTATGGTTTGCTGTTTTTTGATTTTCATTATCAATTTTCTTCATCATGGATGGCAATAGTATTCTTTCTGTATTTCCCTCGATGAAAATTACTTTTTCAGCAAAAAACAACTCTGATTTATTTAAGGTAAGATATTGCTTTAGAAACTGAAAATTTCTTTTTCCTTCATTTTCTGTTCCATATCGGTTTTCTAATTCCGATAAATTTTTAGAAATAACATTATTTACCGACTCTTTGTAGAAGTATTTGATATCATTAAATGAGCTTTGTGATGTGATGTGTGCAGAATGTGTACTTATTATTGTTTGTAAATTATTTAAACCTTTTTTACCCTCTGATAGCAGACTCTTAATATTTTTAATGAAAACATATTGCATTTGAGGGTGTGTGTGAGCTTCAGGTTCTTCAATAAATAACAGGTTTATATCTGACGGTTTTTCTCTTGAGCTATGTTCTTTCTTAAAAGAATCAAAAATTATACGAAGGTTGAATATCATGGCAAATAAATTCATGTATCCTAAACCATTATAATCCTCGGGTAGCTCTTGTTCACTTTGATTATAGACAACAGATGTGTTTCCTCTTAAAATATTAACTTCTTCCAAATTTGATTTTATAGCGATTTGAGACTCATTCTTATTATAGCTAAATCTTATTACGTCTTCGATTATTTTTTTAAAGGTTTTTTCATATGTAACATTTAGCTTGTCGTCTGTTTCAATTAAATTCTTTTGCAACTCAGCTATATCTACTGAATCTGTTTTATTTAATGAATTGAAAAACTTACAGCAAAGATTTGAAAGAGTTTTATTGCTCCTCGCACTCTCACCTTCTTCGTTAGCAACGTCTCTTTTGGCACTGATAGTTTTTAAGGTTATAATTTTAGATATTTGTTCATCATTTATTTCAATTGAAGTTGTCTCATTATTATATTCCACGACTCTTTTAATTATTTTAAAATATTGTTTGTGATTCTTTTTTAAATAGTCTAAAACGGTTTTGTTTTTAAATATTTTTTTGAATTCAAGATAGTCTTCTTTTAACCGAGTATACTGCTCATAGCTCAAAGAGTATTCAAACGACAAAACAAGGAAATTTTCATTTGGAGCTAAGTTTAAAATTAAATCTGAAATATTTTCAAGACTATCATCTTTAAAGTATTCTATGTACATCTTAAGACTAATACCTAA
>JAUVUO010000087.1 GCA_030601015.1 Candidatus Omnitrophota bacterium
GATGGTCTAACGGTGCATATTATTACGACAATCGAGTAAAAGACAGCTTTAATATGAACGAGGAATGGTTCGGTATTGTCAGTTTAAGCGAAGATATTGAAAACGGCATTAACAAAAGAGTTCCCAAAAAAATTTATTACGACCTGGATAAATTTTTCTCAAGTTTAAATAATCATACTTCCAACTGAATTAAATGAATCTAAGTAGGCCTATAAGCTCAAATGAAATAATATTTTGAGTTTATAGGTCTATATTTTTAAATTTAGTGTAAGGCTATCGTTTATAATCTAAAATTTTTAAAGAGTGTTACTGGTTTAACTGCAAATAATTACTGAAATTATAATGAAAAATTATTGGAATATAGCTGTATTTTTTTCAATATTATTTCATACGATAATTCTAGTCGCTCTTCCTTCTTTCAATAAAAAAATTTTCTCTCCTAAAAAAAATGAAGAAAAACCGCAAATAAAGCTTATTACTCAACATATAGAGGATATTAAACGCTTTGAGAAAAGAACTGAAGACATTAAAATAAAAAATAATGAGCCAAAACCTTTACCTTATGTTGAAAATATAATGACTAACTTAAAGAAAAAAAATTCTTTTACTCAAATCGAAAAACCAAAAATTTTTAACAAAAATATAGATGAGATAATCTTTTCTGAAAGAATTGATAATAATGAATTAAAAAATAACGCTGCTTATACAAATTATTATAAAATTATCCGTGAAAAAATAAGATTAAGTACTTATCAAAACTATAATCTTAGAAGAAACGGTGAAGTAATGCTTTCGTTTTTAATTCTTAGTGACGGGTCTCTTCAGGATATAGAATGCTCTTCTGATTCCGCTGTGAACAAAAGTTTAACAAAAATTGCTCTGAATAGCGTTAAACAATCCGCACCATTTCCAATTTTTCCTTTTGAATTAAAAAAGTATTCCCATCTTAAATTCAATATTTCTATTCAATTTAAAAATTAATTAAAATAGCTAGTAGCTTATAATAAGAAAGACCCGAGTTAAGGAGTTCTCGTGTTCAGCGAGTTGACGAGCTAATAAGAAAAGAATCTAACAGTTAATGTCTGATAAAAATGAAGAGAAAAGAGAGAAAAACCGTAGAAAAAGTTTGATGAGTTAGCGGGTTGAAAACTCGTGTCGCGATTACCACAAATGTTCGACGTTTCGCTTCGAACATTTACAAATGCTCATTTACATTCGCGTCATAAATTATGCATTTAGCAATTAGCATTTTATAATTAAAAAAAAGAAGAGTAGATGTACATAGCTCTTGAGCTGGTAAGAAAACAAAAGTGGATTATCGCTAAACGGGAGGTGACTATTGATTATTAGCTCTTCAACCCTTATCAGCAATTCATTGCAAAGACGTTTCACTTAATGTATAATATGTAAAAATTTTAAGAAACATAGAGGTCATTAAAATGATTATAAAAACTCCTTATTATCTTATAAATGAACAGCGATTGCTAAGAAATTTAAACATAATACAACAGATTAAAGAATCTAGCGGCGCAAAGTTTGTTTTAGCCCTTAAATGTTTCGCTACTTGGGGTGTTTTTGATTTAATCAAAAAATATTTAGATGGAACAACTTCAAGTTCAGTCTATGAGACCCGTCTGGGTTATGAAAAATTCGGAAAGGAGGTCCACGCTTACTGTGTAGGATATACTCTTGAAGAGATAAAAGAAGTCAGGCCTTTAGCCGGCAAAATTATCTTTAACTCTATATCTCAATTGACAAGATTTTATCCTTACTGTCGAGGTACCAAATTAGGACTAAGAATCAATCCGGGAATAAGCTATTCTAAATTTGATTTAGCTGATCCAACACGGCCTTTCTCCAGGCTTGGGGTGCTAAATAAAAAAGAAATTCTAAAGGTTCTTCCATTTATAAGCGGTGTAATGTTTCATTTTAACTGTGAAAATGATAATTTTGAAAATTTTTCTAATAATCTTGATCGCATTAGCAAAGTCTACGGAAATATACTTGATAAGTTAGATTGGGTTAGTTTTGGCGGAGGACTTTATTTTACAAAAAAAGAATATCCGTTAATAAAGTTTTGTGAAAAATTAAAAAAATTTAGCCGCTGTTTTAATATTCAAATTTATTTCGAACCGGGAGAGAGTGTAATCAGCGAATCAGCAGAATTAGTAACTAAGGTTGTTGATATTGTACGAAATAAAATAAATATTGCTATAGTTGACGCATCTATTGAATCGCATATGCTTGATTTATTAATTTACAGGTCTCAGGCTAAAATCAAAAATACCGGTTCAGGGAAATTTAAATATATGGTTGCGGGCCGTTCATGCTTATCCGGCGATATATTTGGAACTTATAAATTTAATTCATGTTTAAAAATCGGCAGTACAATAAAATTTTCTGATGCGGCCGGGTATACTATAGTAAAAAAAAATTGGTTTAACGGGCTTAAAATGCCTTCTATCGCAATTAAAAGACTAAATGGCGAAATCGATTTAGTTAAGATTTTTACGTATACGGATTTTTTAAATAGTTTATCATAACTACAAAGGTGGAGGAAATTAAAATGAAAAAAAATGTATTAATTATCGGCGCGGGTGCAGTTGCTCATGTTACTGCTCATAAATGCGCTCAAAACAATGATATTCTGGGAGATATATGTATTGCTTCCAGAAAACAATACAAATGTGATAAAATTATCGAAAGCATAAAAAAGAAAAACCATATAAAAAACCCGGATAATAAAATTTATTCCCGGCAAATCGATGCTTTAGATATATCAGCGACAATTAAACTAATACAAGAAACTAATACACACATTGTTCTAAACCTTGCTCAAGCTTATGTAAATATGTCCCTATTGGAGGCTTGTCTTGAAACAGGAGCAGCTTATTTGGATACGGCAATCCATGAAGATCCAAACAAAGTATGCGAAAAACCTCCTTGGTACGCTAACTATGAATGGAAAAGAAAAAATCGATGCAAAGAAAAAGGCCTTACTGCTATTTTAGGCGCAGGATTTGACCCCGGGGTAGTCAATGCTTATTGTGCTCTTGCCGTAAAACATCATTTCGATAAAATAGATACTATTGATATAATGGACGTTAACGCCGGAAATCACGGTAAATATTTTGCTACTAATTTTGATCCGGAAATAAATTTTAGAGAATTTAAAAGTGTTTGGACATGGATTGACCGGAAATGGGTAATAGAAAATGTCCATTCTATAAAAATGACTTATAATTTCCCGGTTGTCGATAATCAGACGATATATTTAAACGGACATGATGAACTTCATTCTTTATCAAAAAATATAGATGCGAATACTATTCGCTTCTGGATGGGATTTAGCGACCACTATATCAACGTTTTTTCAGTTTTAACAAATTTAGGTTTAACTTCTGAATATCCCGTTAAAACCGCTGAAGGAGTTGAGGTTGTGCCTTTAAAAGTTCTTAAAGCAATCTTACCTGACCCGATTTCCCTTGCTCCAAACTATACAGGTAAGACATGCATCGGTAATTTTATTAAAGGGGAAAAGAATGGTAAGCCTAAAGAAATTTTTATTTACAACACTTGTGATCACGCCCTTTGCTATAAAGAAGTTGAATCACAGGCTATTAGTTTTACCGCAGGTGTTCCGCCGGCAGCAGCAGCAATACTTATCGCCCAAGGGGATTGGGATGTTAAAACTATGGTTAACGTTGAAGAACTGAATCCTGACATTCTTATTGATTTGCTTAACAAAATGGGATTGCCCACGATTATACAGGAAAGCCCATCACCTCTTAATCCCATAGTAAGAATAAAATAATTTAATCAATTCCCATTTAACCATCGCCTTTTATTTGTTGACATTCTTATTTATAATTGATATTCTATTTTAAGCTCATTTTAAAAGGAATACAATCTGCGAATAAAAATATTCAATTATGTCGAGACCTTTGAAATAATTACATAAAAAAATGAATAGAAAACCTATAGTAAATGGTACTTTTTATCCTGCAAATAAAAATGATATTGAGAATTTAATAGCGAGTTATACTCCTGACTCTAAAAAATCTTCAAAAATCAAGGCAAAAGGTTTAATATTGCCTCATGCGGGATATATATATTCAGGTAAAGTTGCAGCAGCAACGGTTTCTCATGCCTTGCCTAAAAAAAAAATCATTATTTTAGGCACCAATCATACAGGGGTGGGAAATAATTTTAGTCTATGGGATAAAGGGGCTTGGGAGATTCCTTTCGGGAAAATTGATATTGATGAAGAATTAGCCTCCACTATATTAGATAGCGGCGATTTAATCACTGCTGATAACTTAGCTCATATAAATGAGCATTCTATAGAAGTTGAATTACCGATGCTTTATTATTTTTTTAATAATTTCAAGATTGTTCCTATCTGTTGTAAACATTCTAATTTAAATACCTATGAAAATGTCGCGAATCAAATATATACGGCCATAAAAAATATATCCGATGAAATACTATTAATTGCTTCAAGCGATCTAACTCATTATGAACCTGACGCATCCGCAAGAAAAAAAGATAGTGAAATAATTGAGGCTATAATAAATTTGGATGAAAAAAATATGTTAAAAAAAATAGATAAATTCAATATATCCATGTGCGGAGCAGCTCCAGTCGCGATTTTAATTTCTTGTCTAAAAAAAATAAAAGCGGTTAAATCACAAATAATAATGTATCAAACCAGTGGTGATACTAGCGGGGATTACAATTCTGTAGTTGGATATTTAGGCGCGTTAATCAGCTAAAAAAGTCAAATTTTTATTAATAAAATACAAGGAGAGCATTTTGGAAAATAATAAATCAAAGAATATTGAAGAAGATTGGAAAAATCAATTGAATTTTGAAATAAAGCACGCAAAAAAGAATAATAAACCAATTAGAAAACCAACGTTCTCCTTATTTTTGTCTTCTATAAGTGTGCAGGTAATGATAGCTATGGGTAAAATTGATAACCCTATAAACGGTAAGAATCAAACTAATTTTGATCAAGCACGTTTTCTGATAGGAACTTTATCGATAATTAGGGATAAAAGTAAAAATAATCTTAATGCCGAGGAAAAAAATTTAATTGATAATTATATTACAAATTTAAAATTGGTATATTTGGAATCAAAAAAATCATTTAATGAATAAATGCTGCAATGGCCCTTACAAGTTTTATAAAACATTGAATTAAAATATGAGAGCATTTACCACACTTGCCGGCAGGCAAGGCTGGTGAATATTTTAACAAAATCTAATCAGCAAAAAGGAGGAGTTATGATAGATAAAGAATTACTTAAAATATTAGCTTGTCCTGTATGTAAATCAGATGTCGTACTAAAAGGTAATAAAATAATTTGCGTTAAATGTTACCGTAAATATCCAATAAGGAATGATATTCCTATTATGCTGGAGGAGGAGGCTGTCATTGATGGGAAACAGTAAACAAAAAAAAATTCTCGTAATACACGGCCCTAATCTTCATCTTTTAGGTAAAAGGGAACCTGGAATTTATGGCAATTTCTCGTTAGATGAACTTAATAATAGTTTATATAACCATATAAATTCTAAGGAATTTGATATAGAAATATTCCAAACTAATTCAGAAGGAGAAATTGTTGAAAAAATAACAAAAACCTGTTATGATTTCTTAATCATAAATCCCGCCGCTTATACCCACACATCTGTAGCCATAAGAGATGCCCTTCTTGGGATAAATAAACCAACGATAGAAGTTCATATTTCTAATATTTTTAAAAGAGAGGAGTTTCGGCAAAAATCATTAATAAGCGACGTCGTTATAGGGGTTATATGCGGTCTAGGTAAACAAAGCTATTTACTTGGACTTGAAGCGGCAGTGGTTCATTTAAGAAAACAATAAATACCGTGAAATCAAAAA
>JAUVUO010000044.1 GCA_030601015.1 Candidatus Omnitrophota bacterium
CATATAAACACTATCAGACAAAACTGTTTGAAACAGTTTTGTCTGATAGTAAAGAATACTCAGTTTACTTTAAAACCTCTTTAACTCTTGTTTCAAAATTCATTCAAATAATTTTTATTTTTTTTATACACTTGTAGCAAAAAAAATCAGTGCTATAATTAAGCATATAGGCTCTGCCTGTCACGTAATTAAGGATGCTGCTTATGCTAATAAATTATTTAAGGGAGTTGAATTCTCTTACCGTTGCGGCGGAAAAGATGAAATTCCCACTTGTAGGAGAAAAGAACTAAAAGCGGCGTTCTTCTAACGGACTAACGGCGGGGCTTATATATATTTTTCTTCCCTTAATATTAAAAAAATAAAATAATGTATTACATTGCACCGTGAGGTATTTCTCTTGGACGACATCCTCGCAGTAACCTGAAGTCAATTAAACGCAAGTCTTTTCGACTCCCTTTGGCCTCTCAGGGTCTATTCATTTACAACCTTTTCCTTCGAAAAGGATTAAGTCTCATTGATTAAAATTGAATAAAAATAAATGCAAGAATTAACAAAATTACCGCGGGTACAACAAACATAAGCACATTAAACAATGAAACTTGCTTATACACATATATCGGCAATTTACAGGGGACAGTTCGTGGTTCTAATAAACCGCACTTTTTACATCTCAAATTACTAGGGACTTTACTAAACCGCCATCCTTTTAAAGGGGTTTTCACCGAAAACATTAGCATGCCCCTCTCTATATCCATATCGGAATATAAATATGGCCTACCGCACTTTGGACATTTAATATTTAGCTTCCATGTAGATACAGCCACAACTTAACCCCTTACGTGCAGAATCTGCTCTTCTATAAACAAAATTCAATATAACAAACAAGGAATACCTATATTGACTAATTGTCCACATTAAAATTTTCTTATAAAATCATTTTATTGAAGATACTTTTCTAAGCAAACATCACATAATTCGTAATCTTTTTTATCAGTATCTGCTAAGCGGTTAGAAAAATGCATAACACATAGAGGATTAGGACAATGATCTAAATTATACAAATGGCCGACCACATGTATGGCTTCTTTTAAGCATCGCAATAAAAATAATTTTCTATCTTCAGGAAAACCGTAATATGTCTGCCTCAACCTTGTTAAAGATATAATAGCAACCCCGGAGGCAACATCCGCTTCGCCAAAAACAAAATTAAGTTCATGAATATAAATATCTTCATCCATTATCGCTAATACCTTTTTTTTAGTATTTTTTCTATTTTCTGAAATTTCTTTAAAAATAGTTAAAATTTTGTATTGTTTTCTCTCTTTATCATAAGCATCAAAAGATGCTATACTTGGCTTTCCTACAGAAACAGACACACCCATAATATCTCTTAAGTTGGTTTTTATATACTCAATTACATCGTTCTTAATATCCCCGTAAAGAATAATCTCTATTTCCTTTTTTTCTTTAGCATAAGAATTTCTTGCTCCACCTAAAACAATGATAACCACCAAAACTAAAAATATCTTAAATATTATTTTACTGTTCATATTTAACCACCTGTTTAACTCCTTAATTTAAATTATTTATTATTACCTATATTTTTTACATCTATTAATTTTCTATATATCTCATATGTTCTTTTATTAAAACACAAAAACACAACTTTTTCAATATCCATATTCCCATATAAAAAAGCTAAAACAGTCTTAACCGCTATTTTACACGCGCGTTCAATGGGAAAACCATAAACTCCGGTACTTATTGACGGAAAAGCGATGCTGCGTATACCCTTTTTATCAGCTAAGTAAAGACAATTTTTATAACATGCCTTAAGTAAATTATCTTCATTATTATTTCCACCTTTCCATACAGGGCCTGGAGTATGTATTACATATTTAGAAAGTAAATTGTACCCTTTGGTTATTTTAGCCTCACCGGTTTTACATCCATTAAGAAGCCGGCACTCTTCTAAAAGTTTAGGCCCGGCCGCCCGATGAATAGCACCATCTACACCTCCGCCGCCCAACAAAGAAGTATTTGCCGCATTAACAATAGCATCTAATTTCTCTTCAACAATATTCCCAATTTTTACTTCTATTTTATCCACAGGTTCCATTTTATAAAATTTTATCCCTATAAGGGCAATAATTTCAATTTAACAACAAAAAATTTTCAACATATATTTTCGCTATTATACATAAATAAAAATTTAGCAATATTATTATCTATTTACTCCACACTTTTTTTAATCAATTTATAAATTCAATTTTTCAATAAACCGCTTATACAATTCCTTTTCAGAAAAAGAATAAACATCTTCTATTATTGCCCCTGCCATAGTATCATGTCCTCCGGATTGGCCTAATCCTTTAACAATTCCTTCAAGAATTAGAGCCGCGTTCCACTCTAATTTTTCACTTCGTACCGAAACACTAACCTTATCCTTACCTTTTGCACATAACGCGACAAAATCTATTTCTTCAACTGAAAGAAAAAAATCAGCTAGTATACCTAAAAGATTCTGAGAACAAAAATCATCAAAACAATAAAAAGCAAATTCCTTGTATAGAACAACATCTTTTAAGGCCTTTCTATACAACTCTAATTCTTCCTGAAATATATTATTTCTTAATATTGATCCTACCAATGAATGTTCAACTTTTTCAAATAAAAACATATAAGCTTCTAAATCCTTAAAATTAACTCCTCTACTAAAAGAATCATTATCAACATGCAGGCCTATAGCTAAAGCCGTTGCCGCATTTCTAGATAACTCAATTCCGGCTTCTTTAGCATACAAAGAAATAATTGAAGAGCATGAGCCATAGTCAGTCCTAATATCTAAAAAGGGAACATCCTCCGAACTTGTAGAGTTATGATGGTCTATAATCCCTATTTCTATCCCCTTAAGGCCTGTAACATTTTTATTTCCTTTACATCCATCAATAATAATTATTTTTTCTTCCCCGCTAATCTCAAACTCTGAATTATGACTAATAGTAATATTTAATTCGGAAATCATTCTTTCTACCGGATTGCTTTGCAATTGTCCATCATATATTATTTCTGAAGATATCCCATATTTTCCAAGCAAATATTGCAATCCAAAAGCTGAGGCTATGGCATCCGGATCAGGGAAATTATGAGTTTGAATATAAACTTTTTCTTCATTTCTCAAAAGACTCACTAATTCATTAAATTTTTTCCCTTTAATCATCTTTTTTAAATTTCAAAACAATCATTTCACTTCTTTAATACATAATGCAAGAGGATATCATCAACATTATAAAGCCTTCTGCTGATTTCCCGGGCTATGTTCAAAATTACAATTGCATAAATATCCATATATTCATTATATAAAGACAATAAAGCTGTACCGGACAAAACTATCAATTCTGTTTTTTCTATAGCAATGGCATTGGCAGTCTGTGGTT
Source organism: Candidatus Omnitrophota bacterium (assembly GCA_030601015.1). GTDB lineage: Bacteria > Omnitrophota > Gorgyraeia > Duberdicusellales > 4484-171 > JAGLSE01. The sequence goes on from JAUVUO010000044.1 coordinate 3,438, forward strand.
GTATACCTATCATTGAACTTTCACCAAAACATCGTCCAACATCAAACTCAATTAATTCTAAAGGAGTGTGGTCAACATCCACATATAACTTAACTCTGCCGGATTTTACAATATAAATATGCGTCGCGGATTCACCTTGATGAAATATTATTTCTTCTTCATCATATGAAACCTCTTTAAGTGCCCTAAAAAGAAAAAAAGCTGTTTTTCTGTAAGGCTGGCAAAAATAGATATTTTATTTAAAATTGGGAGAATATTTTCTATATTCTGAAGAGGTATATATATTTTTTTATCACTCATATTAAATATTTTTTATTCCTTTCAAAAAGATAATTAATATTTTCAACAATATTATTTTAATGGAATTTTAATCATTACTCCATACAATAACTCCGCAAACCATAACAAAAACCGGCATAAGAAAAAGTATAAACCCTATTTTTCGTTTTTGTCTGCTGGTCAAATCCAACTTTTCTATTTTGATATCTTTTTGGTCAATAAACGTCTGATAATCAAGTTCTGACAGCCAACTAATAATATTAAGCCCCAGTTTCGCGTTGCTGTATTGATTAATAAAAATATTAGTTAAAAAATCAGCATCTGTAAAAACAATTATGCGAGTATCAGAGTTATCACCTTCCTCCTTCTCTTCCCAAATAACAGACGAAATAGGGACAGGGCCGGAGATATCCACTGCTTCATTAAACCGCACATCCAAAGTCCGATCACTCTCAGCCCAACTAGCTTTTTTTGATGATGTTAAAACAATAGGCGCAACCAAAATTGAAGAACGGCGATTTTTTAAAATGGTTATAGACCTTGGCCGAACATAAAAAGTATAATCTAATCCTTGGGTAATGGCTTTATGCGGTAAATAATTTTTTGTAGCCGGACTGCCGACATCACTGCCGGCATGACTGCTTAAATCAACAACTATATCGTCACCGATATTTACCCCCCATTTATTAAGAATATTGTTTAAAGACGGATTTTTTTTCTTTTCATCATTAGTTAAAGGTTTATCCTTAGTGGTAACGATAACGTGTTCTATCAAGAATAAAGCATCCCCTCCTTTTTTTAAATATTTATCAATATTTTTTTCCTCTTTTTCAGTTAAATTATTCTTTGCCCCCGCAATAACAAGAACATCACAATCTTCAGGAATATTCTCTCTAATCCCCAACATAAGTTTTTTACAAGTCACGTTATTAGCTGACAATAACTTTGCCCAATCACTAAGCCCATTATCACCTTCATCTAATATGTCATATTCTCCATGACCTGCAAGAAAATAAATATTTCTTTTTTCTCTTATCACCCGAACTATAGCATTAGTTATTTCCTCTTCAGTTAAATCAGTTTCAGTAAAATCAATATCTCTTCTTTCATCGCCGGAACGAACTATAACTTTCCTCTCTTTTCCGCTTATTACATTACCGAACTGAGCGGCATAACCAATCTGTTCAATCTGGTCAATTATTTCAGTTTTTATTTTTCCATTAGAAACCCTTTCATACTCACTAAACAAATCTTCCAAATATTTAGGAGGAATTCCTACATGAAAGGCTGTTAATTTAACATCTTGTTCTAATTTTTCAATAAACTCTATCGTTTGCTGACTTAAGGTGTGTTGTTTAGCTTTAGTAACATCCCATCTCAAGGGGAGAGAATAAGCTAAATAATTTATCCCGATTAAAAAGACTAATAAAGAAAAAAGAATAAGAGTTGTTCTTAATATTTTTTCCCACTTAAATAATTTTAAAGGTATTTTAGATATCTTTTTAAAACTAAAAAAACAAATAAACAAAGAGATTATCCCTAAGAGTAAAAATACTATTTCAGATAAGCCTAAATGCTTATTTATATAAAAAAACCCAAAACCATACGCAAGGCAAACCGCGCTTAATCCAAACAAAATAGATATTTTTTTATCCTTTTTATTATACATTTAACTATTTAATCTGTTTTCGATACTTAAACGCGTTAATATTATACAAATAAATATCCCGCTTAAATAATAAACTATATCTCCAATAGTAATGAGTCCTATCCCAAAATTTTCTGAATGGCTCATTGTGCTTACATATTGAATAAATTTTTCGACCGGGCCTTCGAAATATTTGACAAAAGATATTGAAAAATACAACAAAAATAGAATCACATAAGAACTTATAGCAGATAATATCTGATTGCGTGTCCACGATGAAGTAAGCATTCCTACAGAAACAAAAAACGCTCCCTCCAGCCAAACCCCAATATAACCCGCGAATATTTCCCATCGGTCAGGCTGCCCAAAATATTCAATTATGAAATAATACACTATTGTCATACCTACTATTAATGAGACGAATATTAAACTCCCTAAATATTTACCTAAAACAATCGCCGTATTTGTTGTTGGCGTGGTCATCAAAAATTCCATGGTGCCTGTAGATTTTTCTTCTGAAAAAATCTTCATAGTAAGAATAGGTATAATAAATAAAAACAAAAATTCCATCACTTTAAAAACATCCCGCAAACTAGCCTCTCTATTTTCATTAATAATCATAAAAAAGAAAATATTAAAGATTGAAATGGTTAAAATCAAAAGAATATACGCCATCGGTGATTTAAATAAACCTGCTAATTCTTTTTTAGCTATTGAAAAAATTTTATTCATCCTTCTCCTTTAAACCTTGTGAATGTAATCTTACAAAAACCTCCTCTAGAGTTAAGACAAACCCTTTGCCCTCATTTCGAAAACCTATCTCTGTTTTTTTTTGCAGCAATTCAGAATCTACCCCCCTATCTCTTAAAAGAGGGTTTGAATTTAAAAGTGCTTCTAAAGTTTCATCAACTATAACTTTACCTGCTCTTAGTATCAAAACTCTTTGGGCAATCTGTTCAATCTCCGAAAGAATATGCGTACTTAATATTACAGTCCTCTCATGCCTTAAGCTTTTTATTAGTCTACGTACCTGAAGTATTTGAATAGGGTCTAATCCGCTTGTTGGTTCATCTAAAATAAGCAGATCCGGGTCATTAATTATTGCTTGCGCGATACCAACTCTTTGACGATACCCTTTAGATAAAACCCTAATAGTTTTATCGCTTATATCCGTAATATTACATTCTTCTAAAACTTTATCTATTTGTTTATTTTGGTTTTTTCTCGGAACATCTTTTAGTTCCGCGGAAAATTTAAGATAATCGTGAACTTTCATATTAGGATAAAGAGGCGGTGTTTCGGGCAGGTAACCTATTTTTTTTCGGACAGCTAAAGAATCTTTAGAAACATCTTTACCTCCAATAGTTACTTTCCCTGATGTCGCGGGCAGATATGATGTCAAAATACGCATCAAAGTAGTTTTTCCGGCACCATTTTGACCTAAACAACCGACAATTTCTCCTTTGTTTATCTCAAAAGAGACATCTTTTAAAGCCAAAAAACCGCCAAAATATTTTGTAACATTTGCTGCAATAACCATATTATTTTTTTAGAAATTTATAATTTTCTTAGTTGAATACATACTACCCTCCTAAGTAAATATGTCAATGTGGAAATGGGGGGGTTTTTGGGATGATCCTTTAGCCCCTCTTACTTAATAATATTAACTAATACATCCGGCACCTAAATCACTTCATCACTTCGATTCCGAATCAATATTTTCCACATAAGCAGCCATATCCCGCAAATGCACATACCATATCTTACCTCTCTTTTTACCTTTTAATTTACCACGATTAATCAGGTTACGCAGATAGTCTGAAGAATAATTATAAATTCGAGCCAAATCACTCAAAGGCAATTGAGCTTCTTTATCAATATGATGATTATCAACTTCTTTTAAACGCCCAACAGAATCTTTAAGACGATCAAAGACAATCGCCGTGATTTCATCAAAATTTTTTACTTCAATAAGCTGATCTATCTCATTTACAGTAAAACTTTTTCCCTGTTCAATTTGACAATGCAATCCTTCAAAAGCATCATCAGCTTTTTCTAAAGCATCATAATATTGTTCACGATCTTTCTTTGAAATACCTTTAATAGCCACATTATCCGAATATTCCCTTCATCCCACTCAAAATTTCATCAAGCGGTATAACATCGACTTGCTTATGAATCGAATAACGACGTTTCCCGGGATAAATCACGGCGATGCGTTCAAGTTTTAAATCCTCCAACACGATACGCATGGACGACGTCATCATCGGCGCGTCAGCTCTTTTTATCTCAACACCATACATCCGCCCGCCTTTGTTAAATACTAAATCTATTTCCGCACCCTGATGCGTCGCCCAGAAATAAGGATGATCAATATCCAATGTGCGGATCAACTGCTCAATGACTAAACCTTCCCATGAAGCGCCACATTTGGGATGCCTTAAAATATCAACTTCCTTCTGCAGACCCAACAGCAAATGCAAAAGACCCGTATCACGAATATATATTTTAGGAGATTTTACCTGACGTTTTTTGATGTTAACATGCCATGGAGGAAGCTGCCGCACCATATACGTATCTGTCAAAATATCCAAATAACGGCGCACCGTATGCTGCCCAACACCCAAGGAACTTGCAAAAGGAGATGCGTTCCAAAGTTGACCATGACTATGCGCCAACATACACCAAAACCGATATAAAGCGACCGTCGGAATATCAATTCCCTGCTGACGCAAATCCCGGTCAATAAACAATTGAACAAAATCTTTGCGCCAAATAAAACTTGCCTCATCATTTTTAGCAAGGAATGATAATGGAACCCCTCCCCTCAACCACAAACGATTTATATTCTTCAATCCCACTTCATCCAAGTCAAACCCTGCAATTGTAATCAATTCAAGACGCCCTGCCAATGATTCCGAAGATTGACGCAAAAGCGCAGGTGATGCGCTTCCTAGAATAAGAAATTGAGCGGGCAACGGAACGCGATCTAAAAGCACACGCAAAACAGGAAAAAGATCCGGCCGG
>JAUVUO010000039.1 GCA_030601015.1 Candidatus Omnitrophota bacterium
AATAAATAAAAAAAACTTGTCAAACTTTGTTAAGCTGATATACTTCGAGTTATAGTTTTTTTATTAATTAAAAAGTGTTTACTTTCAAGATGAATAAAGCTGTACTTTTAATATCGTGCAAAGACCGGAAAGGCATAACTGCTTCTATTACCGATTTTGTGTTTCGTAATAATGGTAATATTGAACACGCGGATCAGCATATTGATTTTCAGTCAAATATTTTTTTTATGCGTATTGAATGGTCTTTAGAAACATTTAAAATCCCCCAAAAAAAAATCGCAAAAAATTTTTTACCGCTCGCTGAAAAATTTAGTATGAGCTGGAATCTTTATTTTATTCAAGAACTTCCCAAAATAGCGATATTTACTTCTAAACACACACATTGTTTATACGATCTGCTTCTCAAAATCAAACAGAAAATTTTTAAATGTGAAATTCCATTAATAATAAGCAATCACTCAAACGCAGCTCCCGTGGCTAAAGAGTTTGGTATTAAATTTTATAAATTTCCTAAGAATTCACAAAACAAATTACTTACCGAAAAAAAAGAGATAAAATTGCTTAAAAAAGAAAAAATTAATCTTGTCGTTCTTGCTAGGTATATGCAAACTCTAACTAAACAATTTATTTCAGAGTTCCCAAATCAAATAATAAATATTCATCACTCTTTTTTGCCGGCATTTATAGGCAGAGATCCTTACACTCAGGCTTATACCAGAGGAGTAAAGATAATTGGGGCAACCGGCCACTACGTAACTGAACAATTAGATTCCGGCCCGATTATTGAACAAGATATTGTTCGGGTCAACCATAGAAGTTCTTTAGACGATTTGAAGAGAGAAGGCCAGGAATTAGAAAGAGTTGTTTTAAACCGAGCCGTTCGTTGGCATTTAGAACGCAAAATTTTAGTTTATGATAACAAAACTGTAGTCTTTGATTAAATTATTGCAAAAAATTGTATTTATGATAAATTGTTATTATGCAAATCTAGCTATTTCGGTTTATAACTCCTAATTTATTACTAAAAAAAAAAATTGAAGGAGAAAATATGAAAAATTTGTTAAAATTTTTATCTATAGTGTTAATTATTCCTTTTGTTTTATCCGGTTGCGGATCTCAAGAGACAAAAGACGAAAAAATAATTATCTGGCACTGGATGAATGACCGAAAAGAAACTTTTGATAATCTGGCTTCTCTATATAAAGAGCAAACCGGCTTAATTGTCGAATTCAAACTTTTCTCGCCTCCGGATATTTATTCTCAAAAAGTAATTGCTGCTGCCAGGTCCGGCAAACTTCCCGACATTTTCGGTATCATAGGTGAAAAAAAGACTATGTCCTCATTTATTAAAGCCAAATATATTTTAAATTTGACCCCCTACATGAAAGAGAATGATAAATCCTGGCAAAATTCTTTTTATCCTCAGGCGTTGGATGTAAATAGATTTAAAAAAGATAACACCTATAACGTAGAAGAAGGAATTTACGGTGTACCTATTGATATTACTATTATGGAATTTGTTTATAATAAAGACATTTTTACGAAAGCCGGATTAGACCCTGAAAGGCCACCTGAAACTTTTGCCGAATTTTTAAGTTACGCGAAAAAAATAAAAGAAACTCTGGGCATAAATGGATTTATCAGCGGTTGGGGAGAGGGATGGCTTATTAATGCTCTTGCGGTTGAATGGGCAATCAATTTAATGGGTGAAGAAAAATTTATCCAAACTATTGAAGGCAAGATACCTTACACAGATAAACAATGGGTAGAAGTTTTTTCTATGTTTTTAAAAATGGAACAAAACGGGATATTAGCAAACAACATAACTACCATGATTAATAAAGAGGCTGAAGACCTTTTTTCAAGAGGACAATCCGCTTTTTCTTTTAACGGCAGCTGGGCTGTAAATGTTTATAAACAATTGGCCCCGGATTTAAATTATAATTTTTTTCCTTTACCAAAAATTTCAAATGAGCATCCAGTTAAAATTTGGGGCGGCGCAGGTTCGTCGTTCTTGATAAACAATTCTTCTAAAAATAAAAAAAATGCTGTTAATTTTTTAAAATGGATGACTGCAAAAGACCAACAAAACCTTTTAGCTAAAGAAACCAATAATCTACCTTCAATAAAAAATTGTCAAGAAGGGTTAACGGGTGTTCTTGCTGATATGATTGATGATCTTGATAACCTCACCCATCCTAATATATGGCCTGTAAATGAAAATTCCAGAGTGTTGGAAGCTATTATATCCGGATTGCAGCAGATAGTAATGGGACTAAAGACGCCGGAAGAAGTTGCCGCAGAAATTCAAAAAGTAAAAGAAAGGGGTTCTCCTAAATGAATGACTATAGGCCTAAAGATAAAGCAGCCAATTTTTCCTTTGTTTTTCCGGCATTATTAATTTTTTCTGTTTTTTATATTTATCCCTTTTTTTATTCTTTTGTATTAAGCCTCCATAGATCTGATGGTATTTTTACATACGATTTTATTGGATTAGCTCATTTTCGAGATATTTTTCAGGATAAAGCATGGTGGCGTTCTTTTTATAATGGCGGTTTTATTACCTTTTGGGCTTTAACATTTCAAAACGTGCTGGCATTTGCCTTAGCCCTGGGAGTTGATAAGGCAATAAAAACAGGTAAAATTTACCGGGTAATATTTTTCATTCTTCCTGTTTTATCAGAAATAATCATCGGTTTATTAATGAGAACGATACTTTTATCAGAACCGGGGATTCTAAATCATTGGTTAAATCAAATTGGTTTTGGATTTATAACCCGTGACTGGCTTGCTCCGAATTTCGCGCTTTTAACTACTGCTTTAGTCCATTGTTGGAAAGGATTCGGATGGGCTTTTATAATTTTACTTGCGGGACTTCAAACAATCCCCGAACAGCTTTACGAAGCCGCAAAAATTGACGGGGCAAGCTATATACAAAGATTTTTCAAAATCACTTTACCTTTACTTATGCCGGTAGTTTCTATGGTTGTAGTTCTAACTCTTTTAGGCACAATGCAGGCATTCGCGATGGTACTCTCTCTAACTCGAGGAACCGGCAGGTTAACTGAAGTGCCTGTAATGATTATATATAATCATCTCAGAGGTAATCAAGTTGGGCTGGCCTGTGCCGAAGGCATTATTTTAGGTGCCGTATTAGTAATTGTTTCGTTTGGTATGTTTGCTTTTTCCAAATGGATAAAGGATAAAACTTAATATGATCGTTAAACCAAAAAATCTTATAGGGCTTATACTTTTACACACTTTTCTTATAAGTGTAGCTTTGAGTTGTATCTGCCCTCTGTTCTGGATGATTAATTCTTCTTTTAAAACTAACGAAGAATTTCGTAATGATTATGGCCTAGAACCGGCAGAGGAATTTAATTTGGAAAACTACAAAAAAGCAATCTTTGACGGAGATATGGGCATCTACTTCCTTAATAGCGTTTTTTACACTTTTATAACTGTTTTTATCATAGTTATCATGTCTTCTTTAGCAGCATTTGCTTTTTCCCGTTTACAATTCCCCGGTAAAGATATCATCTTATTCATATTTCTTACTGCTATGATGATACCGCTGCCTGCGGGGTTCGTTCCTGTATATATTCTTTTAAACAAATTACATTTAGCCAACCGAATAGGGTATGTTATGGCTATGTCTAATATGGGGTTATCTCTTAGTATCTATCTGCTTAAAACTTTTTTTGACCAAATACCTCGAGACCTGGAAGATGCTGCCAGTATAGATGGATGTAATAAACTTGGAATTTGGTGGAATGTTGGGATGCCTTTGGTTGCACCTGCTTTAGCTGTCGTCATTATTGTCAATTCTTTAACAGTATGGAATGAATTCGTATTAGCGTCTCTAATGTTTACAAATGCTAAATTGATGCCCGTACAAGTTGGGTTAATGGAATTTTATAATAAAAATGTCATTGACCACACTCTTCTTATGGCTTCGTTAGCTATAGCAGCTATACCAATAATAATTATTTATATAATAATGCAAAAACACATTATTAAAGGAATAACCTCAGGAGCTATGGTAGGATGAAAAAAATATTAAACAAAAATAAAACAATTTCATGTTTGATCTTATTTTGTACAGTGTTCTTTTTTTTAATTATTCAGTGTTGTTATGCTCACGAAACTTCAGCTGAAGTTAATAAAGCCTGGTCTCTTTTAGGCAAAAAAGAATTTGATAAAGTCTTTAAACTCACAAACGACTCGATATCCAAATACACGGATAAAGCCAATAAATTAGCTGAAGGTTTAAATGATTTTCCTCATAAAGGTGAAGAAAATAATTATGAAATTATGAATAATGTGGCTACTTGTTATTTTATAAAAGCCGAAGCATTAGAGGATGTCGGAAAAATCGAAGAGGCTATAACAGTTTTACAAGAAGTTATTACAAAATATCCATACGCGCAAAGTTTTGACCCTCGAGGCTGGTATTGGTCAATAAAAGAAAAAGCTGAAATAACTATAGGTAGGTTAAAAGGCGGCGGTATCATTGAAATTAACATTATAGAAAAAGATGTTTTAATAAATCTTTATGATACCGGGACTGAATTCCCGGTTAATTATTCAAAATATGGTAAATTCATAAATGTAGGGACTAAAGACTATAAATATGTCGTAGATGACCCCATAGGGCTGGCTACCGCAACTGGAGAAGGAATTTATCCTAATACTACTTCTGTAAAATTCGATCCTGAATTTGTAAAAATTAAAAAAACTCTCAGCAAAATAAATCATTGGGATATTTTTAATAGCCGTGATTTTAAAACAGCGTTTTACAAATGGAACATTGCATCTGAGCCTCCCGCAGTAAAACTTTTTTTTATTGCCGAACTCCTGGAAAGAAGCGGACATATAAAACAGGCGATTAAGGCCTATTATGCAATTTTAGTGCATTTCCCCAATAGTTACGGCTGGACATACTGGCAAACTCCCTGGTATATAGGGAAAGCTTCTATTTATAGAATTAAATTCCTTATCACTAACAATCCCAATTTAAATTTAAAATTTGAGAATGCAGAAATAAAAGTTTTAAATGGATATGATAACAGCGTCCGTAATGATATTTTTATAACAAATCCCGGGAAATTATCAAAAATGTCTATTTGGGAAAAAATACACCCAGAGAAGAGAAAGGTATCAACAAAAATTAAAGAAACAGCAGGAGAATATGTTAAATTAGTCAATTACAAAAATGGTGATTGGGAATTATTTGTAGATAACAAACCTTTTATTATTAAGGGAATAACCTATGCCCCTACAAGAGTTGGCGAATCACCGGATAAAGGAACATTAGCCAATTGGACAACTCAGGATTTAAATAAAAATGGTTTAATTGATTCCCCTTTTGAGGCCTGGGTAGATAAAAACAAAAACAACATTCAAGATCCTGATGAAAAAGCTATAGGTGATTTTGCTTTATTAAAAGAAATGGGTGTTAACACCATAAGGTTATACCACCAACCGGATAATTTAAATAAATCTCTCATTAGAAAACTATACGACGATTACGGTATATATATTATGCTTGGGGATTTTCTCGGTAAGTATACCTTAGGAAGCGGTGCGGAATGGGAGAAAGGAACTGATTATGACAATCCTAATGATAAAAAAAATATGCTTGAAAGCGTTAAAAAAATGGTTATGGAATTTAAAGATGAACCTGGAATACTCATGTGGTTATTAGGTAATGAAAATGTATATGGTTTAGGATGTAACGCGAACAAGAAACCTGACAGTTTTTTTAAATTCGCCAATGAAGCGGCTCTTTTAATAAAAAAACTTGACCCTAAAAATAGGCCTGTAGCAATAAGTTCGGGAGATATCTTGTTTTTAGATATATTTGCTAAAAATTGCCCTGACATTGATATTTTCGGTACTAATTCTTATCGAGGAAAATATGGTTTTTTAGATTTATGGGACGAAGTTAAACGGATTAGCGGAAAACCGGCGATGATTACCGAATATGGAACTTCATCCTACGCGAAAAGTTATTCTGAAGAAGAAGGAGAAGAATATCAATCAAACTACCACAAAGGATGTTGGAATGATATAATGATAAATTCTAATGGCTATGGGGCAGGTAATGCTCTGGGAGGAATTGCTTTTGAATGGATAGACGAATGGTGGAAAGCTTATGAACCATTCTATCATGACAAAAAAGGTTTATTTAGCGGCCCGTTTCTTGACGGGTATATGCATGAAGAGTGGTTAGGCCTAACCTCTCATGGAACCGGCAAAGATTCCCCCTATCTAAGACAGCTAAAAAAGGCTTATTTCACATATAAGGAGCTCTGGAATTTAAAATAACTTACCTTTACTTATTTTTTCATTTGTAGTAGAATAAAATTTGTGAATAAAGTGACATTTCATAATATTGGGTCAAATAGAAAGGAGGGAAAATGAAGAAAATAAGTATTTTAATGCTTATCAGCTTGGTTATATCTTTTTGCAGCTTCGGAATATCGAGTTTTAGTCAAGACTTAAAAGATTTTTATGTTTATTCTGACAAAAATTCACCATCAAATCACTTTATACCTAGTGGATGGATGGGAGATCATGGAGATATGAAATTCAATGACCAAGAAACAAAAGAACAAGCATCCGGAGCAACTTCTATTAAATTAATTTATACAGCAAGGAAATCACAAAATAATGGGTGGGCAGGCATTTATTGGCAATCAGCGCAAAACAATTGGGGTGAAAGAGATACAGGTTTCGACCTAACCGGTTACAATAAACTAGCTTTTAAAGCTAAAGGATTAGTGGGAGGGGAAATTATAACTACTATTAAAATCGGTGGAATTACAACAAATTCTGTTACCGGAGAAGCTCTAACTTTTCCCGATTCAGACTCTGTAGAATATGGGCCGATTAAGTTAACTAACGAGTGGCAAGATTATTATATTAACCTTGTAGATAAAGACCTTTCATATATTAATGGAGGTTTGTGTATCGTTTTGAATGCTGATCATGCCGGAGGAGAACAAACAATTTATTTAGATGAAATTAAGTATACTTTTGACCCTACTTTAAGTAAAGAAAAATCTGGAGTAAACTTACCCTTCTATGTATACGCAGATAGTTCCTCTCTTGATAACCACTTTATACCAAGCGGTTGGATGCCTGCTACTTCCGGTAAAGATTTAAGAATAAATACAAATTGGAAAAATTTAGCCTTTAGCGGAGATAGTTGTCTGCGATTGGAATACAAAAATGTTTCAGGTACTCGTTGGGCTGGAATATATTGGCAGCAACCTGCAAATAACTGGGGGACTGTACCCAAAGCCGGATTTAATTTACAAAGTGCTACTAAGCTTACCTTTTGGGCAAGAGGAGATAAGGGCGGCGAAGTTGTAACAGAATTTAAAATCGGCGGAATAGCTAGCGGAGAGTACATTGATACAGACAGCGCAAGCATCGGCCCAATAGAACTAACTAAAGACTGGAAAGAGTATGAGATAGACTTAAGAGGCCGTGACCTTTCTTATATAATTGGAGGCTTTGCTTGGGCAACTAATATTGACGTAAATGATCCTGAGGGTATAGTTTTCTATCTCGACGAAATTAAATACGAAAACTAACGACTCTGCTTTAAAAATACATATTTTGTAAATCAATAAGGAGTAGAAAATTACTATGAAATTTTTACAAGCTAAAATGTTTTTTTTAGCGTGCGCATTAATAACTATTATCTGCTTGTTAATAGGTACTACGAATTTTTGTTTCGCTAAAAATATTGAAATAAAATCAATTGATAAAGCTTATTCGTTCCTAATCGACGGTGAACCCTTTCTGATAAAAGGTGTAAATTATAATCCGGTACCTATTGGAAAGGGCTATGACAACGATTTCCCATCAGATGAAAATAAACCGTGGTTAGTAGATGGCAAACTTATGAGTGAAATAGGAATTAATTGTATTAAAATCTATTCTACTGGAAAAAATCTGGAAATACTTAAAGAATTCATTAGAGATATGTATGAAAAATTTGGTATTTACACTGTTGTAAGTGATTGGTTAGGTTTATGGGACTATCCCCGTGCTAACTATTCTGATGAAAAATTCAGAGAAACTACCAAAAAAAGAATTCTGAAAATGGTGTCAACTTTAAAAGATGAGAAAGGCCTTCTAATGTGGGTGTTAGGTAATGAGAATAATTATACTTTCTCGGGCAGAATAAGTTTTTGGACATCACCGGAAATAGAGAATCTTGATTCTCTATTAAAAAAACAAAACAAACGCGCTGAAATCTATTATTCGTTTATTAATGAACTCACTTTAGAAATTAAAAAAATTGATGAGGCACATCCTGTAGCCCTTGGAAATGGTGAAGAACAGTTTCTCAATATCGCATCAGAAAACTGTAAAGATATCGATATGTTAGCTATAATAATTTACAGAGGTAAAAAATTGGGTAATCTATTTAATATCATTCGGAATTCTTTTGACAAGCCTATCATCCTATCCGAATTCGGATGCGATTCTTACGATGCTTTTCGAAAGATAGAGAATCAAGAAGTCCAATCCGAATTCATTATTTCCCAATGGGAAAATTTATTTGAAAATACGGTAATTAGCGGGAATACATCAGGGAATACGTTAGGCGGCTTTATTTTCGAATGGAATGATGAGTGGTGGAAACACAATGAAGGTTATAGTGCCGATTGGTCTGTTCATAACATTG
>JAUVUO010000129.1 GCA_030601015.1 Candidatus Omnitrophota bacterium
AATAAATTAAATATTTTTTTATCAGTTACCGCTTCATCGATAACCAAATCAAGACAATAATCAAGTTGATTAACGTAATCCCGTTTAATTTGAAAGCTTGATGAGCGATTAATACTTAGGGCGCTTCCCAAAAGAAGCGTATTTATAAAACTATCTATGGTTTGTACCTGAAAAAAATTATAATGCCCTATAATTTGGCCCACAATAAATATGGCTTTATTTTTAGCATATTTTTTTTCCATTCCGGATAAAATATCTTTTTCTTCTTCAGCACTAAAAAAAATACCCAAAGCTATCTTTTTTAAAAGCTCCAAAATTCTTTCTTTCATTTCAACAGTAGCTTTATTAGTAAAAGTAATTGCCAGGATAGATCTTATGGGGATAATCTCAGAATCGTTTTGAGGATTTAAAAGAAGATAAATATATCGTTTCGCAAGTGTATAAGTTTTTCCTGATCCGGCAGAGGCCTCAACTATAATAACAGAGGAAGTCTCTCCAGACATTTTATCTTTTTTCTCCATTAATAAAATTTCCGAATATACACTTAAACTCTTTTTATAAAAATATTTAAAGGTGTGCTTATATTAATTCTGGGACAGATTAAAATAAAACTATTTATTGAAGAATTTCTCTTTTAATTTTTTAAAATAATAATTAGCGAATTCCTGTTGTTTAGCCTCTTCTACTTCTAGTATCTCGCCGCCGCAAAAATATCCTTTATCGATATCAATAAATTCTGACCAAATTACTACCATTTTCAAAACAATTGAATCTAAAACTTCCGGAATAAAATAATCAATAAGAAGCACTTGGCCTTTCTTCCATTCAACCTCTGAAACAAAACAAGTTCCCATAAGGGTAAAGTCTTTAGTTTTACTTTTTAAAACCTTACCATTCTCATTTAAAGGGCGTATTTCTAAAAAATCACCCACTTCTAATCTTATTAATCTTCTTTCATTAGCCATAATTTCACACCTATTTCTTAGATTTAATATAAGGAACTTTTTCTGCCGCACTTAGTATACCATTTCTTAAGCTGCTTTCCAAATCAATATTTTGTTCAAAAGCAAATTTACTTATATTTAATAAGACATCCTTGAAAAACGTTTCTTTAGCCTTTTTAGTTTTTACTTTTTTTATTTTCTCCGCAACTCGAGATAAAATAACATCTTTACCTCTATTTTTATTGTTCCTATCAATATGGTGACATTCCTTATAAAAAATATTTGCTAAAAGTAAGGAAGGTGCTCCTATTGGAAGCCTATCTTTTATAGATATTCTCTTCTTTTTTTTTGCTTTGGTATTAACCCAATGTTTAAGCACTTCCTCTTTTGTTTTAAGTTTTTTTGAAGAAAATACGTGAGGATGCCTCGAAATTAATTTTTTATTGGTATTAACTAAAACATCTATTAGATTAAACTTATTTTTATCCTCAAACATTAAAGAAATTACAATTAGTATAAGAAATACATCACCCAGTTCTTCCTTAACCTCACCAGCATTTTTCTTATTAATCCCATCAATAAGCTCATACACTTCTTCTAAAAGATAAGTCTTCATATTGTCGACTTTCTGAGCTCTATCCCAAGGGCAGCCCCCTGGCGATCGTAAAATCTTTATAGTTTTTAAAAGCTCGTTAAATTCTTTCATATTATATATAATTCAAATGACTCTGCCCTTTATTTATACTCAAAATCATGAAATATTTCTTATCCGCAATTATTTATATTCCTGTATAGCCCGATATCAAAATATCCTGCCCGAGTTTTTTAACCATAACCTCTTTCAAATAAGGAGCATCACTTACTTCTTTAATCCCAAGACCCCCAACAGAAGCTAACGCGTACTTTCCTCCTATGATTTTAGGCGCGATAAAAGTATAAACCTTATCAACTAACTGTTCATCGAAAAACCTGCCTATAGTTTCAGCTCCACCTTCAATAAATATAGACATTAAACCTAAATCATATAAAATATGTGCTATTTTTTTTGCTGACAATCCCCTTGATTCTTCCTTTAAAAAAAATATCTTTGCTCCGCGGGAAATTATTTTATGCCATTTCTCTAAACCGGCTTTAACTAATAGCGAAGAATTATTATTTCTTAATGATATCTCTAAATTAGGCTGAATCCGCCCGCTAAACGGCAAAAAATTATCCAGGTTTTTATCTTTGCACGAAGTAAAAATAATCAACTTTTCCGGATGTTTATTAGTCAAATTTGAATCTAAAGGTATTCTGAATTTGGGATCAATCACCACCTTAACCGGAATCTTCGTCAACCCGTCCAGATGAGGATTATCGTTGATAACCGTATTTATACCAACAAGAATGCAATCATATGTATCACGCAAAGACTTCGCGTAATCTCTTGTTTTTTTTTCGGTAATCCATTTGGATGACCCTATACTTGAGGCTATTTTACCATCAAGGCTCTGTGCTGTTTTAGCTGCTATAAATGGGCTGTTGGTCTCCTTATTCTTAAAAAAATGTTCATTTAATTGTCTCGCCTCTTTCTCTAAAATCCCTATAATAACCTCAATACCAGCCTTCCTAAGTTTTTTTATAGACTTTCCTTTAACCTCGGGATTAGGATCAACAGTAGAAACGACTACCTTTTGAAACTTATTTTTTATAATTTCATCAACACAAGGAGGAGTTTGTCCAAAATGGAAACAAGGTTCTAAATTTATATATAGGGTTGCCCCTTTTATATCCCGTGGAGTTATTTTTCGTATAGCCTCAATCTCGGCATGAGGCAAGCCGGCTCTCTTATGATACCCTTTCGAAATAATCTTACCATTCTTAACTATTACGGCCCCAACCATAGGATTTGGAGAGGTGAAACCTTTTGCTTTTTTAGCTAAACCGATTGTTTTTTTTATAAAAAATACATCTTTCTCATTATATATCATGTTTTTATTATTTTCCAAGACGATTTTTCATATCTTCAACCCACTCATAAGGAATTGTAGTCTCTCCAATCTTTATAAATTCTTTATAGGAACCATGGGCATCAGAACCGCCGCTTCTTAATAACCCTTTTTTTGTAACCATCTCTTGATAAAACAATTTTTTGACCGATGGCATATTATGATAAACTATTTCTAAACCATCTATACCTAAATCAATAATCTCGGAAACCCAATCCTGATTAGGAATAATATGAGGGTGCGCGAGGAATGATACTCCCCCGCACTCCTTAACTAAAGTCACAACATCTTTCACTGGATGTCCAAACCCAGCCACATAAGCAGGTTTTCCAACCCCTAAATATTTCTGAAATACCTGATAAATAGAAGAAACCAAACCTTTATCAACTAAATATAATCCTAAATGTAATCTTGAAGGAATAGATGAACCTATATTTGACAATAATTCCTGTTCATCAACATTAATTCCTAAAACATTTAATTTACATACCATAGAACTAAGCCTTTCGAATCTCATATCTTTTATTATTTTTAATTTTTTACCTAAATTAATATTTTCAGGATCTACAAAATACGCAAGTATGTGAACTTCACTATCTTTATATTGAGCACTAAATTCCAGTCCTTCAATAAATTCAATATCATAGATCTTACTATATTTACGGGCCAAATGAATAGAACCCAATGTGTCATGATCCGTAATAGAAATACAAAACAATTGTTTTTCAGCCGCTTGCTTAAAAATAGTTTCAACATCTGAATCACTATCAGAAAAATTAGAATGGATATGTAAATCACATTTTTTGTTTTTCATTTATTTTTTAGTAACTGTTCAACTTCAAAAATCCTAACACTCTTCGTCTTTGTCTAATGCAAAATCCAGGTTAAACAATATTTTTTCTTAATAAATATTAAAATGAACTGCCCTCAGCATGCAGAGGGGAATTAAACCCAAGATCCTTCGACTCCCTTTGGTCTCTCAGAGGCAATTCGGCTACAATCTTTTCCTTCGAAAAAAATTAAGTCTCATTGATTAAATTTAACTAATTATTCTTTGGAATTTTTACATTCTATTTTATATATTTTGTCTAAAATACCATTAACAAAACGCGGAGAATCAATATCCCCATATCTTTTGGCTAACTCTATAGCCTCGTTTATTGATACTTTAGGAGGAATATCTTCTAAATAAATGAGTTCAAAACAAGCTATTCTTAAAATATTCCGATCAATATAAGCTATCCTCTCAATTTCCCAATTTTTTACATATTTTTTTACTAATGAATCGATTTCTTTCAAATTTTTGATAACCCCTTCTATCAAAATAGTTAAAAAATCAACAATCTCTTGTTTTTGAGGTATATTTTTCAGATAGGTAAGAATGATTTGACGAAAATCAACCTTTGTTATCTCCGTCTGGTATAAAAGGCATAATGCTATATCCCTTGCTTTTGATCTTAAACGCATTTATTACTAATTATCACAGATTACTTATATTTAATTAATATATTAGTTATAATATATTATCTATAAAAAATAAAACCGCCCGCATTTACATATCTGAACTATATCTGCCGATAAATATTTGCCATTTCTAAGGCTGATAAAGCAGCGTCCCTACCTTTATTACCATGTTTAGTCCCCGATCTCTCAATTGCCTGTTCAACAGTATCCGCAGTTATAACACCAAAAATTATAGGAACTTTTTTATTTATAGAAATATTGGCAACTCCTTTTGCTACTTCAGAGGCTATAAAATCAAAATGAGGAGTATCACCTCTGATTACCGCGCCCAAAGTAATTATGGCATCAACTCCATCTGAATTAATCTTTGATAAAACTTGAGGAATCTCATAAGACCCCGGAACCCAGACAACTGAAATGTCAGAAT
>JAUVUO010000036.1 GCA_030601015.1 Candidatus Omnitrophota bacterium
TTATCGAAACATCGCCGCATAGGATTACCCCTCAATGCGATCACTACAAAATATGCTCTTTATATCAATATATCGATTATCCGTTTCAGCTTGAATTAAAAAAAACCCAACTTGAAAACATGTTTTCTCACGCCTTCAAATTTCCACTTCCTGAGATAACGGTTAAACCTTCCCCTGCCATTCTGGAATATAGAAATAAAATTCGCCTTGCAATTAGATGGTATAAAAATACACCTTCTTTTTGTTATCACATACCAAACACTCAAGACAAATTCACCTCTATCCAAAATTGTCATCTTGTCTCTAAACAAATGAACGGTTTTCTTAAAAACTTATTGAATATAATATCTGATAAAAAAATTAATTTTATTCATCAAATTACTTTGAGAGAGAATTTTCAAAAAAAAATACTATTAATATTACATATAAAAAATATAAAAAAATCACCTCAACTAAAAAATCATCTTTCCCATATAAAAGATAAATATACTAATTCCAGCGCTACTTGTGTATGCGACGAATATAATCAACACAATGAGGCAATGCTTTGGGGAAAAAATTATATTTCCGAAAAAATTGGTTCAATAAACTATGACATAGGCCCGCTTTCCTTTTTTCAAATTAATACACCCATGCTTCATGAAATAATAACTGATATTAAGGACTTAGTTCCTCTTAAAGGCAGCGAAATTATAGCTGACCTATATTGCGGAATCGGAACATTCGGACTAAACCTTGCGAATAAATCTAAAATTGTTTATGGAGTGGAATCCGAAGCTTCAAACTTAAGCTTTTTAACTAAAAATATTTTATCCAATAAGATAGATAATTTTACAGTTTACGCGGGATTAAGTGAAAAATGGATCGATAAAATATTGTCCCATAATATAGACATCCTAATTGTCGATCCTCCAAGAAAAGGATTAAATAGTTTAATCTGCAAAAAAATAATAAAAAGACCGCCTCAAACAATTATATATATATCTTGCAATCCTGCGACACTTATAAGAGACCTAAATATATTATCGAACTATTATGTCTTTAAAAATATAACTTTTTATGATTTTTTCCCGAATACTCCCCACATTGAAACAATGGTTATTTTAGAAAAAAAATAGACCTATAATAAAACTTAAAACCCAATTTTGGACACTTACTTACACTATCCAACAAAACTGTTTGAAACAGTTTTGTTGGATAGTGGGGTTTAAATTTAAATAAATAGAAGCTACGCTACGTGATATCTCTCTTATACAATATTTTTCTTTATTATATATAACTGCTCTTTGAGGTTGCAAAAAGGCTTGAACAAACTTTTATTGTGAACTAGAGGACATGGCCCTATCGGGTTAAATATCTTTTGAATAGGCTGGATTTATTATAAAAGCTTACTTTTTCTTCGTTTTTATTGTTTGTTTAATTAGCATAACTTTCGCTTTCTCTAAATTAATTTGTTTGTTCAATTCCACATAGTATTTATTAATTTTGCGCATAGATAATTTGGTGCTGTAATCAACCGGTGTTGAAAGTTTGCCTAAACTTTTTATATTTAAATTATTAGTTTCCTTAATTTCTTTTAACCAAGCTACAAGAGCGTCAACGGCTTTATCCTCTAAGTTTTCATTTTCTATCGTATTAAAAATATCAAGCATATAAAAATACGCCCTTACTTGTTCCACTGTCATTATGCAAGAATCCCATAAACTGTTTACTAAAACTACATCTTTTGTTGTAGTAAACATCTTTTTGAGCTCAATAGACTCTTCAATAAATTTTTTGTTTATAACTAAAAGATTAGTATCTAATCCATATGAATTGTTTACCGCGAAAATAGACAAAAATAAAATCACTGCTATAAATTTTCTCATCTAACCCTCCTTAAATTTTTTTTGGTTTTGTCAAAATTATTTAAGTTTAAATAACCAATCACCAAGATACAAACAAATTCCAATCTTCAATAACCAAAACACCTGATTTTGTTAAATTTTTTAGTTATTGAAATTTGGTCATTGGTTATTATTTCTTGCCTGTGCCCTCAAGTGTATATCTTGGTTATTTATTCCCTCCCCCCTGCATGATAAAAATAACCCTTTAAAATCAATACTTTCTGCGATGTCCTTTCTTACAATTTTTGGCACTACCAATTTCTTAATCTGATAGATAATTTTATTTCATACCACCTTTAGGGGATTACCGCCTTGGAGATAACTAAACTACATGCCATTACGTCCAAATCTTTAGATTTAAGGCTTATTCGGCATTTTTCCACAAAAAACATTTTATTTACATTATCCAAAAGATATAGGAATTCAATAAGTTTATCCATTGTAGTTTCACAATTCAAATTTACAAAATACCGGATTACAGAATCTTCTTCTTTTGAACTTAATGGTTTCAAATCCACTATATAAACTTCACTTTTATTTGCTAACACCTCAATGTCCTTTAAAATAAAAGTAATCTCTTCGTCCGTAGATTTAGAACCACTCAGGAAATCTTTATATTTTAAAGTTATTTCATTAACTACATTTTTTTGTTCATATATTCCAAGGTCTTTTCGAATTTTCTCTTTTTTTTGTTTAATATCTTCATCTAAATTTTTAATTGCCGACCCAATGGGATTTATTATACCTCTATCTATAATAAGCAATACAACAAAAAAAATCGCGATATAAAATATTTTTTTTTGTTTAGAGTCTAATTTTAAAAATTTTTTATATATACTTTGGACATCAATTTTTATCATTCCATGGCCTCATCATTCAGCATCGCGCTTAACTCGAAATCTGTAAGATCCCGTAATCCGTCTTTTCTCTTTGTCGCGTACCTTGTTTTAACTTTTTTAAAATATTTTGAATTTTCCATACTATCAACAAATGTAAATACTGTTGCCATAGAAGCCGCGGTTCCTTTTACGGAAAAATTAATTTTGTTATTAAAATTTATATCGATAATCTGCAAAAATGACGGGACTATTTCATGGAAATCTGCTAAAAGATTTAAAAAATATTCGCTATTATGTAAATTTTCTTCTATCAAATTAATTCTCACGGCTTTTTCTTTTATTTCGTTAATTTCTTTATCCAAAAATGAATATTTTTTGTTTAATTCCTGAAAATAAATTTTCTTAAAAACAATTTCACTAACAAATATCGATATACCTAAAATTAAAACACCTAAAATTAAAACACCTGTTTTAATCATTTCTTTTGATTTCTCCTCAAAAGATAATTTTAATTTAATTTCTTCGGGTAGAAGATCAATTTCAACATCTTTCCAGGCCAAAAGAGGCATAATCACATTTAAATAAGCTAAATATTCCGATTTTGAGGTTGTTTCCATTATTGACTTGGAAATAGTAAATTTACTAAAATAAGGTAAGACCTTAACATTCATATGCAAAATATCACTTAATGATTTTTCCCAATTACGCAATTCTTCCACTAAGCCTGTTAATATAAATTCGTCAGGGGTTTTTTCTATGCTCTCTGTTTGATAAGCTTCTATAGACATTTTAATTTCTTCAAGAAATTTAGATTTATATTCCGCCCTTTCTCCTTTTAATAAGTTTTGTATGCCTATAGGAATATTTCTGGCATAAATAGGTTTTCTCTTAAGAATAACAATAAAATCAGAAGAATGATCGTCGATATGTACAATACAAACAGGAAAATTGTTGGTATCCAAATCTAACATTTTAGGGATTACCTTAGCTACCGCTTCTTGCGCCAAAACTATAGTGTTAATATTAATCTTAGCTTTTTCAAATATTTCCAGCTGTTTTTTAATATAACTGCGCACTATAATAACCAGAAGAATTTTAGTATAATTGCCTTTATAATCACCTATACTGAGATAATCCACTATTATTTCCTCGCGGGAATAAGGAGTATGCCTGCTTGCTTGTAAATTCACAATCTCTTTTATTTCTTGCGGATCTGTAGATGGTATTTCGATGCTCTTAGTAATAACCGTATCTGTCGGTAAAATATTAACAATATCAAATTTCTTGTATTTTAATGAATCAATATGTTCTCTAATAACTTGCGCGATATTATTTTCTTTTAACCCAACTATGTTATGACTAAAAAGACTAACTATTTCTAATTTGTTAGCCCCTATTTTTAAACAAACAATTTTTAATATATTTTTATTAAAACTCACACCTATGACAGTTTTCCCTTTCGAAAAAAAACTCAAATTATCTTTTTTACCTATACTAAAAACTCTTTTCATGATTCCTTCCAATATAAAATATTCCCATTTATATCTACAACACTGATTATTTCAAGCTCATTCTTTTTATTTTCTAGTTTAGCAACACTTCTAATAGTAAAATAGTTTGATTCGTCTACCGCGTGATTATCTATAAATTTATTCATCTGAGCAGTTTCTGCTTCTCCCAAATCAGCATACTGGTTAAGGCTATTAATTACCCCTGAAGTACTATAAAAAACATTGTCATCCGAAGTCCCCTCTATCCCATCAGAGCCCGCACGGAAAGAAATTATATTATCGACTATTTTTTTGTCTAGTCCAAAAGCCAGCAAAACATTTCTTTTCGCTGTATTAATGTTGATTTTACCTTCTCCATAAATTGTAATATATCTTTTCATTTTTTCAAACATTTCCCGGGTCATTCCTTTAACCAAAAGCATCTCTTCTAAAACTTCAAACTGAAAATCTTTCGCTTCATAAGAATACTTTAAAAAACTATACTCTGAATCTTCAGCACTGCCGAAAGGTATAGAAAGTTCACTGTCTGAGTCTCTCCAATCAACAATAGAAGCTGCTAAATTCTGAGACTGAATATCATCAAGCCCTAACGCGTTACGGAATAACCTTCTTAAAATCATTTGATCTACCTTATTAATATTTATCTTTTGCTCCTCATCAACAACTCCATAAGTAATTTTTTTACTGCCGGACATCTCGTCTATATATTCATAACAAATACTAAAAGTCCCTTCACCTACTCTAACATTTTTAAATCCCTGCGCGTCATTGCTTAGATACATATCTTTCACTCTATTCGGGTAATTCAAAAAACCAGCTATCGTTTTTTTTATCCCGGCATCCGCTATGGAACGCAATTTATTTCTCTCTTCTAAACGTTTTACAATGAGGATCTTCTGTCTTGCCCCATCATTCAAACATACGGCAAATATCGTCAATAAACAAATAGCCCAAAGGGTGACAATAAATATACTGCCTTTACGCTTCAATACTACCCGGTATTGTGACTGTTTTAATAAATTCCCTTGAAACCCCGTCTTTGACAATTTTTATCTTTACTTTAACCGCAAAAAAGTTACCTAATCCTTCTGATTGCCAATAATATTCTTTTTCTTTCTTATTAAAAAAACAATATTGAAATTCTAAATCTTTAATATTCTTTAATAATTTCTTGCGTTTTCCTACTTTATTATTAAAAATATGAGAAATATCTTTCTCTTCTTTTATTAAAGTACCCGTCCCTATATCATACAAATAAATTATTTGTCCTACTGTACTCTTATTTATCCTATCGCTAAAAATTACATTTGGAAATGAAATTTTAATATTTTTTCCTACAAAATCAATATCTTTAAATTTAAAACTATTTTGAAGGTCATAATTAAATTTTTCGAAAAAAATATTTATATCTTCTTCTATAGCTTGATTATTAATCCTTCTCCAAATTTTTATTCCATTGTTTAGAGCGGAATATATCGACAAAGATATCATCGGCAACATAACTGTAACGATAAGTACTTCTATTAAAGTGAAACCTAATCTAAATTTCTTCCCTATATACGGCATACGCAATCCTTGACAGCTTACTATCTTTAGCCCCTTCTTTCCAATAAAAAAACAAATCAATTTTATATAAATTAATATCTGAATTAATCAATCCGAATGATAGCTTCCAATAAAAATCCTTATTGTTTTGCCTAACAATACCTTTTCTGCCCATTTGAGCCTCAGAGCCAAACAAACTTAATTCATTCTGAGCATTCCATATTATTTCATCTGCTGAAGATGAAATGTTTAAATAATTATTATAATACCCAAACAACTCTAAAGAAGTAAAAAACGACTCGTATATCACTACAATACCTAAAGCCAAAACAACTGTCGAAAGCATTACTTCGATAAGTGTAAAACTTCTTTTAATCTTAGATTTTACATATATCATTTTTTAAAAGTAACGTTTACCTTATAATCAAGACAACTATATATCATCTTATTATTTAATGATCACCAAATAGTAATATCATCCTCACTCTCTTTTCCATCATATCCTAAAGAATATAAATCATAATTCCCATTTTTTCCCCCGGGATACTTATACTCATATCTTCTTCCCCAAACATCATAGGGTTTTTTCTTTAAATAAGGGCCTTTCCAATTGACCGCTAAAGGCGGTTTCACTAATAAAGCGTCTAATCCTTCTTCAGTATTAGGAAACCTGCCGTTATCTAATTCATAAAACTTCAAAGCTGAAGCTATATTTGTCAAAATATCCATTTTTACAGCGGATATCTGGGAATCTTTTCTTTTTTTTCTCAATTTAAGTGTAACCAATACCGTTAAAGAACTAATAATAATTATTACTATCAAAAGTTCAACTAAAGAAAATCCGTTATTCCTTTTTTTAAAACGCATTTCTACTCACCCCATTATTTTTAAAATATTATCAAAGACATCTTCTGTATCTTTATATAATCCTTTGTATTTTAAAATATTTTTAAAAAATTCATTCCCCTCTGTGGTAAATTCTTCAATCTTTTCATCTAATCCCTCATAAAACCTTTAACACTACCATTTTTTAATATTCTTAATTTTCATTATTGACTATAAGTTCTTTCTCTAAATATCCTCTCCATTCTGTTTCCAACTGTTTAATGTTCGAGACATTCACAGAATATGTGGATTTTAAAGCTTCATTTATATTTTTCCCATCACGCAGCTCCCGGCAAAAATCAGTAAACCTTTTTGTCCCATATCGATTAATCATAAAATTCACTAATGATACCGCCTCCATATAATAAGTAGTAATCAAATTCTTCGTACTCAAAAAAAGAATGCCCGGATCACCGCTGCGTGTTAAAGTTGCTCGAATATGAATACCCCCCTTTTTACTAAGCAGATTAATATTCAGCCTCATCATATCTTCTAAAGTAAAAAACATACCTTCTTTATAATATCTTCTTTCCATCAATTTAATTTTTTCTTTATTTTCTTTTTCTGCCCATTGAGCTACCCCTTCATCCAGCCAAAGAGGAACCTCTCCTTTAAAACCTACAAAATCTCTAAAAACAAGGTGTGCGATTTCGTGAGGAAGTAGAGATTCAATAAAATTTTTACCCCAGATATAACTTAATATTTGTTTATTCGTATAGTCAGCCATACCATGTGACCAGTCCGGCTGGCCTGAAAATTTTAAGTACGCATTATGATCCCTATATATATATATTTTTACCCGTTTGTCCCAAGTCCAAAAATCTGAATATCTATCATAACCCAATTTAAAAGCTATACGTTTATAATATACCTCCGCGTTATCTAATACTTCTCCGGCAAACTTATCCTCCCCTATGAAAAATACAATAAAATGATCTCCTTTTAACTCCTGCCAACTTTTAGCTTCCGCCATATCTATATGAATAAAACATATCTTTAGAATAAAAAATACCAATAAAATTTTATACTTGTTCTCTATATCAAAAAATTTCATATTATCACAAACTTATTTCAAATATCGGTAAAAGCATTGCCATAACAATAAACCCGACAACAACCCCCATAACCACAATAATTACCGGTTCAACTAAAGTAGATATAACTTTAACCATTTCATTTGTATCCCGTTCATAATTAATCACGACTTCACCTAAAGATTCGTCTAATCTTCCCGATTCTTCTCCTGTTAAGATCAAATTACTCATAAATAAAGGGAATAACTTTGATTTTTTGAGGCTTAACCCAAAGGACCCGCCTTGCTCTAATTCTTTATAACTAATCTGTAACTGATTTTTTATCAACTGATTACTTAAAACAGGTATTGCGACATTTAAAGCCTTCAATATAGGAATACCGCTTTTAATAAGCAGTTCTAATGTGCCGCAAAAACGTAATAATTCGGTCTTAATAAAAAGCTTTCCCAATAAAGGTAAATTTATTTTTAATTTACTTAAAAACAATTTACCGGCATCTGTTTTTAACTGTTTTTTAATCAAAAAAACAATAATTACCAAAATTAATATTATCCAGTGCCACCATTGCCTCAAACCATGACTTGTCGCCATTATTATTTGCGTAGGTATAGGTAAACTTTGACTGCTATCACTAAATATATGTCCCAACCTGGGAATTACAAATGTAAGCATAAAAATAACTGTGGCTAACCCCAATGAAGCTACAATTGCCGGATACACCAATGCCATACGTAAACGGGACAATAAAGCTTCTTGTTTTGTTCTATATTCTGAAATGTTTAAAAGTACATTTGGTAAATTCCCGCTATTTTCACCGGCACTGGCCATACCTACGTAAAGAGAAGAAAAAACTTTAGGATACTTTGCAAGAGCAAAAGAAAAACTTTCCCCATTTCTAATATCAGAATAAACATTATCTAAAACTTTTTTAAACTTGTTATTTTCTACTTGTTCTTTAATAATATTTAAAGATTTGAGAATAGGTAATCCCGACCTTAAAAGACTCGCTAATTGTCTAGTGGCAATGGTAACTTGGCTAAACTTTATACGGCCTTTTATTTCTTTAAATTTAATATCTGAAGATTTATCTGATTCAGAAACTGCTTCGATATTTAAAGGGAGATAACCGGTTTGACTTAATTTTTCAATAGCCTCCTTATCGGAATCAGCTTCGATTTCTCCTTCTATTATGCCTTGAGTACCTTTTTTAGCTCTATAGCGATATAAAGTCATATTTAGAACCTGCTTGTTAAATAAAATCACCCCTATATATATTAACTTTTTCTTGCCACATACTTATCAATTCTAGCCCTTTGAGTGCTTGCAATATCTAAAAAACATAAAGCTACTTCGTAGGCTTTATTAGGTATTATTTCAGTGATTTTTACAATTTTAGCTAAACACTGTATATAGTCACCACCGTCAGGGAAACTTATTTTTATAGATAATATATATTCCATCGATAAAAATTCACCGGAAACAAAAATTAGCCCCCCCGCTGAAATGTTTTTCGTAGTGCCGGTATCCTTAGAGTTAACTTCACCTCTTAAGAGACCTTCTTTCGTTTTATAAACTTCATAAGTGAAATTTATTTTATCATCTAACCGATTATAGGCTCTTTGGCTCAATCCCGAAAA
>JAUVUO010000138.1 GCA_030601015.1 Candidatus Omnitrophota bacterium
TATAGGAAAAATAAGAAACTCTGGTTCGGACGGAGCCTCACCGGAGTCCGTTGTTTTTTTTCTAAATGTTATGAAATACCGTCTCCATTTCTGGTTAACGGTTTTTCATTATAGGAAAAACAACGGAGAGGGGGAGATTCGAACTCCCGGTCCGCGGTTAAGCGGACATCCGATTTCGAATCGGACGCATTCAACCGGACTCTGCCACCTCTCCGAAAAAGTTAATTGTGGTTGAAAAATGTAATAATTTAGGCTATAAGCTAATTTTGTTAAGCATTATCGTAAATTATAAATAATGCGCGAGGGGGGACTTGAACCCCCATGGTTTCCCACTAGAATCTGAATCTAGCGCGTCTGCCAATTCCGCCACACGCGCGTATTTATCAATATATAACAACATTTTATTGTCTTTGTCAACTAAATATCTCATGTTATAATCTATTCCATGTGGACAATTTCACTTGCGGTTATAAAACTTTCTTTAATCACTTTGCTGGGATTTTTCCTTTATAGAAGGAGGGTAATCACAGAAGATATCCTTAAGTTTTTAGCATTTTTTGTAATAAGCATATCTATCCCGGCTTTAATATTCTCACATTTAATTGAAAATTTTAGAGCTGTTTTAAACGCGCCCTTAAATATTTTTATTATTTTAAGCCTTGGTATTTTTTTTGCGGGGTATATTTTGGGATTTATTTTTTCTTTTAGGGGAAATTTTGAATTTAAAAGGGAGTTTGTTAGTTTAACAAGTTTTCAAAACGCGGGGTATCTGCCGATGAATATAGCCTTTTTTCTTTTCTCCGCGGCAGTTAGGGACCGGTTTTTAGTTTACATTTTTTTATATCTTATTGGATATAATGTTCTTATGTGGTCAATTGGGAGTTTTTTTATATTTAAGAAAAAAAGAGATAAATTTCAATTTAAATCCTTAATGACCCCGCCAGTGGTTAGCACTGTCGTTTCATTACTATTAATTTATACCGGGACATCTAAGTTTGTCCCTGTAATATTAATTGAACCTGTAAGAATGGTTGGAGATGTGAGTTTTGTTTTATCAATGGTAGTATTGGGCTGCTGGCTGGCAAAGGTTAAATTTGAAGGAGTCTCTAAAACTTTGTTATTTGTTGCTCAAGCTAGCATTGTTAAATTAATAATTTTACCTATATTATTTTTGATAGGGCTGTTGTATTTTAAAGAGGCATCCCTTTTGGGAGTCTTTATAATATTACAGACCGCTATGCCTTCAGCGGCATCTTTACCTATTGTAGTGAATTTTCGGCAAGCTGACAGCGAATTTGTTTCTCAGGGAGTTTTTATTACGCATTTATTTAGTATCGTGACTATTCCAATGTGGTTGGGAATATATTTGAAATTATCACATTTTTCATTTTAACCAATGAGGCTTGGGCTTTTCAAGGCGAAGGCTCAGAAAAGTCCGTAGTCGAATTGACCCTGAGCGAACGAAGCGAGTCGAAGGGCTTTTTTGGTTTTATCGATATAAAGTTTAGGGATTCCGCATATCCTAATATAAGAATTACAGAAAGCGGAATACTTGTGGACTAGTTCAGAGGAATATATTATGAAACCTGTAACAACAAATAGGAAAGCAAGAAGGGATTATCATATTACGGAAGTCTATGAGGCAGGGATAGAACTTCGGGGGAATGAAGTGAAATCTTTAAGAACTAGAAGCTGTTCATTGGAAGATAGTTTTGCCCGGATAGAGGGCGGTGAACTATTTTTGTATAATATGCATATACCTGAATTTGAAAAAAGTTCTTATTTTAAAACAGAACCGAAAAGAGTTAGGAAGCTTTTAGTTCATAAACAGGAAATAAAAAAATTAATAGGGTTAACTTTGCAGAGAGGATTCACTATTATTCCTTTGAAAGTGTATTTTAATTCGAAAGGAAGGGCTAAAGTAGAGATTGCTTTGGCAAAAGGAAAACATACTTATGATAAAAGAAAAAAACTTAGGGATGATGTTGTAAAAAAAGAATCGCAAAGGGCAATGAAAGATTATTTAAGAAGAGGTTAGGTTTTAGATGTTAATAGGAGGTTTTATTAATTATGAAAGAGATTGTTGATTTAGCAGTAGAAGTGGCAAAAGAGGCCGGTGAGTTTTTATTGAAAAATTTTGGAAATATTAGTCAAATCGAAAAAAAAGGCGATAGAAATTTTGCTACCAATTTAGATAAAGAGGCTGAAGAAATGATAATTGCTAAAGTTAAGAGCAAATTCCCCGATCACGGAATAATTGCTGAAGAGAGCGGTAATAGCGGAGAAGATAGAGAATATTTATGGATAATTGACCCTCTTGACGGAACACATAATTTTATGCGTAATATAGATATCTTTGGGGTATCTATTGGCGTTGTTTATAAGGGTGATTTTATAGCGGGTGTTATATATATGCCTAAAGATAAAGAGTTATATGTAGGTGCTAAAGGTAATGGCGCCTATAAAAATGGAAAAAAGATTTCCGTATCTTCAACTAAGGATTTGAAAGAGTGTTCAATATCTTTTGATTCCAGTATAAGATATGCGCCTCGGGTTATGCTTGGAGTTTTAGGTGATTTAGCGAAAGAAGTTTTTAATGTGCGGATGCTTGGTTCTTCAGTTAGGCAATTATCTTATGTTGCTGAAGGTAAACTTGATTTAGCTGTTGAATTTCATGATAGGCCCTGGGATTTTGCGGGAGGGGCCTGTATTATTGAAGAAGCCGGAGGAACATTAACTAATCTTAGAGGAGACCCTTTAACATATAAGGATATTGGATATATTGTTTCTAATCCCTATGTTTATGAGAATATTCAGACAATAGTTTCTAAATATATTAAAAAGAAAACATAGTAGATTTATTGTTATAAATAAAAATATTTACCTTAGGGTAGAGGGATAATTTTGTTCAAATAAGCGCATAGTTATATACGATTAACTTGTTAGAAAATCCCTTTACAGCGGTAAAAAATTAAGTATAATATATTAATCTTAATAGGGTTTGGCTTTGGACCTTTTGGTTTTATTATAATAACTAAGAGAAGTAATGATTTTCGGGAGGTGGCGCAGCCTGGCTAGCGTACATGGTTTGGGACCATGGGGTCGTGGGTTCGAATCCCACTCTCCCGACCAATTATTACTTATACATTTTGCAACTCGAGTATTGCGAAAAAATATCGAAAAATATTTATTTAATTATGATAATTATGCGCCTGTAGCTCAGTTGGATAGAGCATCTGCCTTCTAAGCAGAGGGTCGCTGGTTCGAATCTAGCCAGGCGCGTATAATAATATTAATCTTACCTGGATTTTAAGCATTAAACAATTAAATATGAAGAAAACTTTTAGAATTATTTTTATATTAGTAATTGTGTTTTTTATTTTTTATTTCGGGATATTTGTATTTGTTAATATTCAAGGGAAAAATATTTTAAAGAAATATGCTCGAGAAAACTTAAATTGTGATATTGAATTAAAGTCTTTACGCTTAGAATTTCCTTTTAGTTTGGAGATTAAAGATTTAAATATTGAAAACTTATATTTAAAAAAAATAAAGATTTCTTTAGGTCTATTTAATCCTTTTAGTCCTAAATATGTACTTAATAAAATTTTAATTGAAGGGGCGAAAGGTAGTATTGTAAGAGATAATAACGGGAATTTTGAATTTTTGTTAAAGCCCCTTTTACTAAAATCAAAACAAAAAAATAATTTTGATAAAGATGAAGGATTAGCAGGAAAAAAGATTTTGTCTGAGGAAATTGATAAAAAAAACGAGGTAAAAGGGAATTTAGGCAAGAAAAAGATAATTTTTAAAATTAACAATGTCTATATTAAAGATGGGTCACTTGATTTTGTAAATTATGTAAAAGATGAACAGTTGACACTTACTTTGAAAAATATAATCTTAAAAGTTAAAAATATTTCTTATCCTGAGTTTTCTAAAATGTATCTTAATTTGACAGCGTCTTTGGCTACTGATAAAGGGTTTTTAGATAAAGCGATAAGTATAGGAGGTTGGCTTGATTATTTGAAAAGAGATATGGATATCAAAGCATCAATAAATGGGATTAGTTATAAAATGTTTGACCAATACTATCCTTCGGTTTTAAAGTCGGATAATTTAGGCATTCAAGAAGCCCTGTTTTCAATTAATAGTGCTTTTCGTTCAATAAACAATGATTTAACAATAGATAATGTTTTATCAATAGATAGTATAGAATTTTTAGAAGATAAAGAAGGAAAGACAAAGAAAAATTTAGTGAGAACAATATTAGCTTTAGTACAAGGTGATAGAGAAACCCCGGAAATAAAGTTTAGGTTGAGGACAAAGATGGATTCACCTAATCTTAATGTTTCTTCTATCGGAAAAAGCCTTAAAGGATCTATCCCTCTTGGGCCGGGCCTTATCGCGGGAGAACTTGTCGATAGAACAAAAAAAACAGTTTCCGGCAGTATAGGTGAGGTTGGTGAAGTTGTCGAGAAAACAACAAAAGCAGTAGGAGAAGGTATTGAAGGTGTAAAAGAGTTGACTGTAGATACAGCTATAGATACAATAGATACGGCTGTAGATACTATAAAAGGAACATTAGGAAATATGAAAGATGTATTTAACCCTTCAGGTTTAAAAAAAA
>JAUVUO010000032.1 GCA_030601015.1 Candidatus Omnitrophota bacterium
ATCTATATTTATATTCATTTTTCTTACTTCCTGAATCAAATTACCTTCTTTTAAAAGACAAACTATTGAGGGATTAAAGCTTTCTCGGTCAATACCTTTCAATAAATTAATTACCATCTTCTCCAATCCGCCAATATCCAGATTTAGCACCAAATGAATACTATTAACTATTTTTGGCATATTTTATTCTTAGCTCTTTTAACACAACACTAAACCCTATCAAATAATAAAAAATCCAATTATATGCTTGTGAAAGAAATAAAGCACAAATTATAAAACCGCACAAACTGATAAAAACGACATCTGCCAATTGAGCTATTTCTTTTGATTGCTTATCTTTTGATTTTATTAATACATATTTTACTCTATTTAAATCTTTTAAACTGACTATAATGAGTAACATAAATACTATTAGCCCAAAAAAACCTAATTCTCCTCCAACTTGAATAAAAGCATTATGCGCCACTATGCGTAAACCGGCCGGAGCAATAATGCCTTCCGGCCTATACATTACAAACCCTTCTTTAAAATTTCCCAATCCAACACCAAATAAATGATTCCTCATCATAGAGCCGCCTGCGCGCCAGGCAGCTATTCTGCCTACTGCTGAAGAGTCCTCTTGATAGCCGGGCATAGCCTTCATTCTTTCGATATAGTTGGTGGGGGCAAAAGAAAGAAATAAAAAAACTATTAACGATACCCCTATAACAGCTTTTATTTTGCTCTTACTCCTTAGAAAAAGAAAAAATAGCACTCCGGCTAATCCCAAAAACCCTCCTCTTGAATAGGTAAAAATAATTGTCAGCAGAGAGATGATAAGGCAGCCTCCTATAAATATTTTTTTAAATATAGGCCTGCTATTCACAAAAAGATAACAGATAAACGGAATAAGCATAATAAAGCAGAGCGCAAGGTCATTTGGATTGCTAAACATCCCCCCTATAATTGCCCTTGCTCTATGGCCAACTGCTAAATCTACTCCTTTAAAATAATTAAGTATAGAGGTAATCCCGATAATTAATCCTGATAATACCATTGTCCAAATAACACCTTTAAGCTTCCGTGGAGAATCAACTAACTTTGTAATTAAAAGAAAAGCGATATACAGTTTAAGGAAATTAATAAACTGCCCTAAACTATTACTTCTCCAGATAGAAGTAATAACAGAAATAATCATAATTAAAATCAACAAATTCAACAGCCGCAATTGGGCACACTTTTTAAAAATAGGTTTCTTATCATCCTTCTTCTTTAGCAACAAGGATACAAAAGTTAATCCTCCTACCATAAAGACAATATGAAACGGCCTTAAAACAGGAAATAAATCCATCGGCCGCAGGTATAATAAAGCAGTGAATAAAACTAACCCAAAATAAGGACTGGCTATAATCCGCATTAAGCCCATAATCCCTAAAACGCTCAAGATAATGATTTCAACCGGCATAAAACTCTACTTTTTTGTAAAATTAAGTTTTAAAATAAATAAACACCTCGTTATCAACCTTGTAATATTTTTTTACAAATACTCACCATGCATGCCTTAAGCCGCCTTAAAAGTTCAGCAATTCTGCAAGGAAGATACGTTGCTATTAGACCCTGATAGCTTTTAAAGCTACAGCGGTCATAAATGATACATCGCAAAAAGGTTTTTCTGGCTAAGGCAAAACGTTTTTCTTTTGCATAATAATAGCCAAGATCATACGTCGCATCGCTTTGTCCTTTTCTGATAGCCTTCAATAATTTTTTATCATTAGCTGTGTTTCCTATATACATGTTCCCAATCTTAACCGTTTCAAAAGTAGCAAGTTTAGGATTCCTATGCCCAGCGCTGCATAGACTCATTAGATATAATCCCAAACATTCTTTAATGTGTTTAAGCTTGTATTTTTCAGATATCCTTAACCAAAACTCATAGTCTCCTGCTATTTCAAAACTTTCATCGAAATAACCAAATTCTTTATGTACGCTCTTTCGCCACATCGGATGAGGCCCGACAAAAGAACTGCGTAATAATTGATAGCGGCTAAACTCGGGGCGGTTAGTATGCCCTGCAGCAGTATGGTTTTCAAAAGTCTCGTTTTCTGTTTCAGTTACTATATCATTAGCATATACGAGCACTATCCCCTTGTCATTCTCTAAGACATTCACCATAACCTCAAAAGCATCCTTCCTATGCCTATCATCAGAATTAGCATTAGTGATATACTTCCCTGAAGCTGCTTTTATCCCCTTATTCCAGGCTTGATAAATTGTTTCCCGTGTTTCTGTTTTAATATATACAATATTGTCAAATTTCTCCTGAAACTTTTTTATAATAGGCTCTTCATTCTGTTGGGAGCCGCTATTAACTACAACTATTTCCAGCTTATCAGCTATAGCCTGCCTCTCAAGGTCATCAAGACAACCCTTAATAAACCGTTCACAGTTATAAACTGAAACAATTGCTGAAACTATATAATCCTTCTTATGCATACTCTTTTTTACCTCACAACTTCACGAACAACTGATAAGAAAGAATCCGCGCATGCACGCAGCCGTTTAGGTGAATCTTGGCGGGCTTGGGATTCAAATTCGTTATCCGGGCCCGATGGAGCTGCCTGCCAAATCTCACCCATTTTTCCTGCTAAATCTTCATAATTATAGGGATCAAAAAATATTATCTTAGAAGAAGTATGCTCTCTATGCGCAGGGATATCAGACAAAAGGACTCGCTTGCCAATAGCCCCTGATTCGCTCACTGTTAAACCAAAACCTTCGAATAAAGAAGGGTTTAAAACACAAACACTCTGCCGCATTAACAAAAGCACATGTTCGTAGGGAATCATCCCTAAATAAATAACTTGTCTCCTTATATCCAGTTTAGAAAGCTTTTGAAATAGACCAGCAAAATAGGCCCGATGGCGGTAATCCCCCGGATATCCGCTGCATACCACTAAAATCTTAAGGCCCCTATTTTTTAAAACCTTAACTGCCTGGAATACTAATTCGTGATTTTTATGTTTCCAGAATTGATTAGGCAGATAAATAAATCTCTCGGGTAAATTGTAGAGTTCAAGGATTAACTTTGGGTCGGACCAATAAATCGACTCAGGAATATAGCTAGCTGTTTTAATAACTCTTGCTTTATGCGCATATTTTGGCGCAAACGACTGAAAATCTTTTTTAACCGCTTCACTCATTAGAATAACTCGTGTAGACACTTTAGCAGTTTTTAAAAACTCTTCGTCCCGCTCCTTACGTTCTTTGTCAGTAAACATCTCCGGAAGATGTATATGCTGAAAATCCGGTATCCAGGATAATGTTGGAATATCTGTATATCCATAATCACTCAGGCTTCTAAAAACAATACTTACCTTATGTCTTTTCAAGACACCTTCTTCTTTTTTATTCTTTGTAAAAACTTTTCTCAGCATTTGGTTAAGTCTCCAAGATATAATCCTTGTGGGTGGCAAGACTATAACATTCTCTACTTCTTTACTTAAATCCAAAGGCACTTCTTTTTTATCTGGAGATACTAATAGAGAGAGCAATAAACTGCTATTATTCACAAGCCGCAAAGAATAGAGAAAAGATCTTATATGGCTAATACCGCCATACCATAAATCACTTCCCATTGCGTGAAAGGCAATCCTCATTTCGCTATCTCCTTGCTGATAAACACCAAATCGTTATATATCATCAACATTTAACCCTGCCATTTACACACCCAATCGTTTGGCTTAAAACCTGAATGTTATATCCTATATTCATCCTTAACCTACATTCCCGTAAAAAGGAATATTTTTTTCTACCCTTTAAAGCATAGGACAACCATGAAGCTAAATATCGAGGCATATGCTTTAAGTTACTTAAAAACTTCCGTATGGTAAATTTTACGCCAAGGTTTCTTAATTCCATAACAGCAAAAGATCGTCCTTCCCAGAATATTCTATTCCTGACCCATTTCCTGCTAAGCCTTGAACAATGTATTCTATGGTTTACTACAGCATTTGGAGAATAATAAATTGAACCGCCGGTTTGCTGAATCTTATAACAGATATCAGACTCTTCTCTTGAAAGCAGCGAATTACCTTTTCTGCCCAAATCCGCACTAAACATGCCTACTCTATTGAATACTTTTTTCTTAAATGATATATTTGCTCCTGCGGGAGAAAGTGGATATTTCAGCAGTATACATTCAGTTCCAAAGTCTACTATCGTAAAAAGATATGCTAATTCTTCAGGCATCCATTCCGGCATATCAATATTTCCAAACGGCTCTACTTTTCCGCCTACACAATCAGCATCAAAGTCATTATAGACTCTTAACAAATTACCTAACCATTTTTCGTCTGCAACAGCATCATCATCAGTAAAAGCGATTACCTCTCCTTTTGCTTCTTGTATGCCTCTATTTCTGGCATAAGATAACCCTTGATTTGGTTCAAAAACATACCGCAATCTACCATTACATTTAGATATATACGGCGCCACCGTCTCTCTTGTTCTATCTTTCGAATTATTATCTACGACAATTATTTCATAATCAAAACTACTATTAATTTTCTGAAGCAAAAGAGACTCCAAAGCCGCTTTTAAACTTTCGCATTGGTTGTATGTACAGATTATAATTGTTATTAGTATGTCTTTCATATGAAAATTATTTTACCTACAGTTATTAAATCCTCAAACTCTACTCCACGTACTCGGGATTAAATCTTTATCCTTTAGGTCTCCAGCCTTAAACCATTTTTTAGGAGCAAACACTATTTTGTTAGGATTGGAATTAAGCCAAGCTCCCCACCAGCTTAACGTACTGTTGGCAATTATATTATGTTTACATTGGCTCATAAGTCGCAAGTCCTCGAATGCGCAATCTGCGTTATTATGATCGATTATGTTTAAAGGATAGTCTATTTTAAAATTGGTTTTTACCCATTCCGGATCATCACTAAATAAAAAAAATCGCGGATTATCACTTTTCTGAGTAATCATTTGAACGCAACGCTGATAATAATCTAATTTGCAAATACCATGTTTTTTATTAACAGATAAATTTGTAGCATAATCACCGCGTCGAATATGGAGGCTTACCGATTCAGAGGATGTAATCATTTTTGCCAATTTTCTGTTTTTACCATTCTGCGGAACCTTTATTGTGAATTCTCTGCGAATAATTTCTTCTATATTTTTAAAATATTCTTCACTTTGCCAATATCCACTTAAGTATACTTCATTCTGTAGATTTAATATTTCTGGATTAAAGTAAAAAAAGTTTTCTTTTACAAAAAAATGATCTGGTTTTGAGAAGCATCTTTTTATTTTGGAAAATATTCTCCTAGTTAATTTCATTTCCCACGGTTTAAATTTATTAATTTCACCTAAAGTCGCAAAATCATTTCGTATATTAAAACAATTTAATGAATACCTCCTTAGATTTTGGGAATTAAAATGAGAAATGTCGAGCTTTAATTCAGTCCTATGGACATATGCCAGACGCCTAGCAGCTGCATATTGGAACATCTGATTCCCCATTCCTCCAAAAAGTTTAACTATTATCATTTGTTCATATCCTCAAATATAAACCTTTTAAAAAACCCATTTTAAAATTGGTTTTTTATATTTAGATATTGCAAGATACCTTTTTAAAAGATTCTATTCTATGTTTTTGTCAAAAAATTTTCCTATATTAACTTATGATAACTCTTATTGTTTATAACTATGGAAAGAAATGGCTCTATACTTATGACATAGATCCTTTTTAAGCCTAGATATTTCGTTAATTTTTTTTCTACTCATACTTATATTAAACCAGTATTTTAATTTTACACTTGTAGAAAAATTTGATCGGAGAAAATTTCCATAAGTTTCATACTCTGAAAAACTAGACGTTTCTGTTTTGCTAATACAACTAATTATAGCGTTAAACCACAAAGTATTATTTCTTTGTTCGATTGCTTTCTTTAAAGAATGAAGTTTTGGTTTATGGAATAACATATAATGGCTAACAAAAGATACTGGAAATGTTGTTCTTTCTCCCAGAAGTTTATGATAGGTCTCAAAATAGGGCAAATGATACTCGTCTGAACATAAAAATATAGTCTTATTCTTAGTTAGAAATGTATGTGGTTGAATAAGAACGGTATCAGCATCTATAGCTAAAAAATATTCTTGTGAGCAGATTTTATCACCATTAAGTTTTATGAGTTGCTGCATCAGCCATCCAGACCTATCCACACCTTTAACAAAATAATCAATATCTTTCTTATTAATAGGTAAAATTGTTTCCTCATTTAAATACGTGCATTTTTCTTCACGACACAATAATTTTATTTTCTCTGTTTCAGGAGCTATAACAAAAATCTGTCCAATTGGATGTCTCACATTTGATCTAACCGATTGTATTGTATAAGGGAGAACATCAAAATCTTTTTCAATAACGGTTATAATAACATCAATGCAAATACTGCTCGAACAACATCCATTAAACTTCAATAATGCCTGAGAGTGTTTTAAAACAATCATGTACCATGTCCGACGATCAAATATGAGCAATTTTAATGCTGAATTGACTTGCTTTTGAACTGTTTTCAAATAAGGTATAATTTTATACTTAAACGACTGTAATTTATTTAATAGCATATGCTTCAATAAAGTGGTATTATTTTGAATCAGGCTTTTATTTACAAAAATAGCATCTGCTGAATATTTGCTAAAAGCAGTAAAGGTGAGAAATAAAAAACCTTTATCTTGTAGAAATTTTTTAATATCTCGAAAAAGCGGTTGATTTTTATAAATTTCCAAAAGTTCTACTTCCGTATGTATAAGTTTAACATCATGAATTCTATCGCTCATTCCTTGTA
The DNA here is from genome assembly GCA_030601015.1 of Candidatus Omnitrophota bacterium. GTDB lineage: Bacteria > Omnitrophota > Gorgyraeia > Duberdicusellales > 4484-171 > JAGLSE01. The sequence goes on from JAUVUO010000032.1 coordinate 6,843, forward strand.
AAGCCATAAGTTCACCCCCTTGAATATCCATCCAAAGGAGATCGATACAGTCAATATTGTTATCATGCATAAAAGTTTTTAGCGTTACAGCTTCCACCTCAATCTCTTTCTGAACATATTTCTCTATTGGATATTTACCGGAAGCTTTCAGCAAGGAGGATGCCCCAGGATTGCCATCCAACCATGCAGTTACTGTCTTTTCCTTATCAATAGGATAAAATTTTATTAATCCGTCAGAGGTTGTAACTGCTTTTTCTATTAAATTAATATTTCTACATTTTTTGACAACCTCTCTACAAAGAGGAAGTGTTTCAGGATTGCATTCAAACGTATAAATAAAAGTATCTGGTAATAATTCTCTAAATCTAAGCGTTTCACTACAATCTCTTGCACCAATTTCAACTAAAATCTTAATAGATTTTCCCTTCAATATTTTTTTTGCAACTCTTACAAACTCGTTAACAGTTGGTTCATAGGTCATCCCGGTCTCTCCCTCTATCTTAATGCATTAATTTCGATACAATTTTAGTCTCCCAAATAATATATGGCCTTACAACCCCATGCATTTGGAGCTTATAATTTCCTCTTGTTACAGCGTTCAAGTTGTCCTCAACATCAAATAATATGTCAGTTTGACAATGTATGGTAACAGGATTATGAGTAGTGATGGCCACAGTTAATACATAATTTCGATTATTTAGCAAATTGGCTGGTATCCAAGCAACAGATTCGTATGTCCCTTTTTCAAAAATATTGTCAGAACATGCATCCAAAGACTGAAATACTTTTTCTCCTTTTTGAGTGCTTATCAAGAAGTTTGGTCCAGGTTTATAACCCTTACCGATTATTTGATAGCTTATTTGAATCCCAAATTCTTTATCAACCATAAGAATGTCAACATTCCTCCGATGCTTATTAATAAACCGTATTCTAAGAAACCTCGCAATGCTATCACCGATATTTCTACAGCTTAAATCAATATCTAACTCTTTAACACCGCTTTTGCAAAAATAATCATTCGCAACATCTTTGGGTTTTCCTACCATCATGTTTTTTCCTTCATCTAAAAGAATGGCTTTATTACATAGTGTCAGAATCGCCCCCATATTATGGCTCACAAACAATACAGTCCGGCCGCCTTTGGCGACTTCACTCATCTTACCCAAACACTTTTTCTGAAACGCTACATCTCCAACCGCTAAAACTTCGTCAACTAAAAGTATTTCCGGTTCAAGATGAGCAGCAACGGCAAAAGCCAATCTTACATACATCCCGCTTGAATAACGTTTTACCGGTGTATCTAGAAATTTTTCTATTTCAGAAAAAGCAACGATTTCATCAAACTTTTTATCAATCTCCCATTTACGCATACCTAAGATAGAGCCGTTCAAATATATATTTTCCCTACCTGTCAACTCGGGATGAAAACCGGTTCCAACTTCTAAAAGGCTTGAAATCCGCCCTTTTATTTCTACACATCCTGTTGTTGGTTCTGTGATACGTGAAAGGACTTTAAGTAAAGTGCTTTTGCCTGAACCGTTCTTTCCTATAATACCAACTACTTCACCTTTATTAACTTCAAAGGAAACATCCTTCAATGCCCAGATAGTGTCATCGCTTTGCGCCGATTGCGAAGAGTTTAGAGCTAAAGGCTTGGGTTTTTTATTATCGTCAAAATTGGTTAATTTTCTCAAACGCTTGAAGTTTCTTATAGGCGCTTTAACCGTATTTAAAAGAGCTTCTCTAAAACTTCTATCTTCTTCTAGCTTAACGCCGATACGGTATCTCTTTCCGAGTTTATTTACGCTAATTACGGGTTCACTCATAATAAAGGCTCCTCATATTACATCCGCGAAGTATCGTTCCATCCGCCGAAAATACATTACTCCGGACACAAAAAGAAAAATTGAAACTATTGTTGACATAGCTATCATTTTAAAAGGAAAAGGAACTGTTCCCAACAGAATGGAACGAAACCCTTCAATTACTCCTGCCATGGGGTTTAAGCCATACCAGAAACGGAATTTTTCCGGTATCATTGAAGCCGGATACACAATCGGTGATGAAAACATCCATAGCTGAATTAAAAAAGGAACTGTATATTTTATGTCGCGGTACTGAGCACTTAAGGCAGAAAGCCAGGTACCCACCCCAATAGCAATCATTATCATTAATATTGTAAGCAAAGGAAAGACAATTGCATAAGGCGTTGGAGCTAATCCATAAAAAAGCATCATCACAAAAAGAATTACCAGCGCAATAAAAAAATCAAGCAAATTCGCAAGTATCGGGGCTATTGGCACAATTAACCTCGGGAAATAAATTTTGCTTATAAGCTGAGTATTACCTACCAGGCTGCTTGCTGACATTCTCAAACTATTAGCAAAGTAAGTCCAGGGGACTAATGCCGCATAGGTAAAGATAGGATATGGAATATTATCAGAAGGAATTTTTGCTAACCTCCCAAAAAATAAGCTAAAAATAACCATGGTGAAAAACGGCTGGATTACTGCCCAGGATGCGCCTAAAACAGTTTGTTTATACTTTATTTTGATATCCCGTAAAACTAAAAAGTAAAAAAGGTCACGATAATGGCTTAATTCCTTAAAGTCTATAACCTGCCAGCCTTTTTTTGGTTTTATGATTAATGTAGGATTTGTGATAGTATCTGCCATTTAATTAACCTCTCTTCATTAGATTATTAGTCCAGTTAATACCGTTTTTTGAGTGGATATTTTTACTTTCCTTTGGTGAATTTAATCCTACACTTTCCATATCGCAATCTACCATAATCTTTACTAGCTCCTTAAAAGTAACTCTTGTCTGCCATCCTAATTTAACAAATGCTTTTTTAGGATCAGCTTTTAAAAATCCCACTTCTGTAGGCCTAAAATATCTTGAATCTATCTCTATAATTGTATCTCCGACATTCAAAGCCGAGGTTGTTGGTAGATTTAAAGACTTTATCGCCCCTTTTTCTTCTATACCTTTACCAACCCATTCTACTTCAATACCAGCATAGTTAAAAGATAGTTCAACAAATTCTCTAATCGTATGTGAATCGCCTGTGCCAATAACATAATCATCAGGTGTTTCTTGTTGAAGCATAAGCCACATCGCTTCTACATATTCCGGGGCATACCCCCAATCACGTTTAGCTTCTAAATTTCCTAAAAATAGTTTCTTTTGATTTCCGGCAAGAATATCAGCCAATGCTCTGGTTATTTTTCTAGTAGCAAAGGTTTCACCTCTTCTATGAGACTCATGATTAA
>JAUVUO010000139.1 GCA_030601015.1 Candidatus Omnitrophota bacterium
AGGAGGAAAAGATGGCGCAAGAAGAATTCAAAATAAATATTGCTGATTATAATAAAATTGTTAAGCAATTAGATGCTTTAATCGGGGGAGATTTAAAAAATCAAGCATTAGATATACTTGTTCCTGGAGATATTGGCGAAAGAGTGTTAATAATAGCTAAGAGGCTTGGGATTATAAACGATTCTTTAAATGGCCTGTGTAGAGATGAGGACTCATCTCCTTTAGATGAGGGGGTTTTATTTAATAATTATAATAGTTTGATAAAAAGAATAAATTTACTATTGCAAAAACTGAAGACGGTCGAAAAAGGTATAGAGACCTCGACCGGAAAATTTCAATTTTCAATAAATGAGCAGTTAAAATCCGCAAATCAACAAGCATCAGCTGTAAGTGAGGTTTCAGCTACTATTGTAGAGCTTGCTAATGCTGCAACAAATATTGCGGGAAGTGCTAAAGAAGTGGCGGGAACAGCCGAAAAAACATTTATTGGTATTCAGGAATTAAATGATAAAATAACACAAATTGGGAATAAAATTCTTATATTGGGAGAAAGATCTCAAGGCATTACTAATGTGGTTAAACTAATTGATGATATATCAGAGCAAACAAATCTTTTAGCGTTAAATGCCGCAATTGAAGCTGCCAGGGCAGGAGAGGCTGGTAGAGGATTTGCTGTAGTGGCATCCGAAGTCCGTAAACTTGCTGAACGTACAACTGAGTCGACAGATGAAATAAGTCAATTAATCGGTGAAATTCAAAGTGAAACAAATTCTACCATATTGAGTATGGAAGGATCCTTACAATGGGTTACTAAAGGTTTAGCAATGGTTCAAATGACTGCCAATTCATCGAAAAAAATTTCTCAAGCAACACACCAGCAAAGATCCGCTTCTTCACAGGCAGTAGAGGCCATGAGGAATGTTAGTAGTGTAACCAGACAGTTTTGTGAATCTAATAAATTATTATCGGAGCCGATTGAAGAACTTTTATTGTTAGGCCGGGAAATTAAAAAGGTGCTCGGCAATTTGTCTAAAAAATAAAAATTTGTTTAATATTTATATTTAAGATATGGACCAAAATGAATTTATAGCTATTTTTGTCGCGGAATCTAAGGATAATTTAACAGCTTTAGATAAAGGCCTGGTTGACCTTGAAAAGAATCCCGAGGAACTTTCTATTATTCGAGAAATGAATCGGCAAGCTCATACTATTAAGGGGTCAGCAAGAGTTTTAGGATATTATGAAATGCAGGAAGTAGCTCATAGAATTGAAGATATTTTTTCTAAGATTGCGGATAAAGAGCTGAAATTTACATCGGCAGTAGCGGATACGGTATTTAAGGGGGTAGATTATATACGGAATATGGTTGAAAGTGTAGAAAAGGATGAAGCTTTAGATACGGAAATTTCTATGCTTTGCAGAAATTTAGAAAAAGTATCCAATGGTGAAGAGATAGAAGAAGAAAAAGAGAAACCAATAGAAGAAAAAGAGAAACCAATAGAAGAAGAAGAGAACCCAATAGATGAAGAAGAGAACCCAATAGATGAAGAAGAGAACCCAATAGATGAGAGGGGGAATAAAAGTCTATTAAGTAAATCAAAAATTAAGCAAACCGGTTCTTCAAAAATAGAAGAATATATAAGAGTGCCTTTAAGTAGAGTGAATAATTTGCTTAATTTGGTTGGAGAATTGGTAATTAATAAGATGAAGTCTTCTCAAAAAATTAATCAGGCTAGAATGATTTCCAGATCAACAAAAGAATTACTAAAGAATTTGGGCGTAATAGGGGAAAAATTAAAACAGGATTCTGTCGGAAATAGGCCGGTCCTGAAAGTTTATAAGGAATGTATTAATTCAGTTAAGGAGGTAAGAGAAGTCTTTTTGGATTTATATGACAACATTTCTACTGAAAGTATGCATATGGACCCAGTTATAGATGAATTGCAAAATAAGGTTAAAGAAATTCGTATGTTACCTTTGTCTACTATTTTTGAAGGGTATATCCGTATGGTTAGAGATATGGCTAGACAGATGAAAAAAGAAGTTAATTTTAATATTTATGGTAAAGAAACAGAATTAGATAAAAAAGTTCTAGAAGGAATAAAAGCACCATTAATGCATATTTTGCGTAATTGTATCGATCATGGGATTGAGAATCCTGAGATGAGAAAATTAAAGGGCAAAGATCCTTACGGGACAATCACAATTACTGCTTATCATCAGGCAGGGAATGTTGTTATTGATATAGAAGATGATGGTAAAGGTATAGATGTAGATGTTGTCAAAAATATCGCCCTAACTAAGCGTTTCGTTACAGAAGAAGAATTGATGGATATGGATGAAAAAGAAATAATGAACCTTGTTTTTATTAACGGATTTTCTACCAGCCCTATAATTACAGAAATTTCAGGTAGAGGTGTAGGTGTTGATATTGTAAGAAAGGAAATTGAAGCTTTAAAAGGAAAGGTTTCTTTAAGTTCAGAAAAGGATAAAGGGACAAAAATAACTTTAATTATGCCTTTAACTATTGCGATTATCCAAGTACTTATCATAGAAGTTTCTAAAGAAGTTTTCGCTATACCATTGCTTTCTATTGAAGAATGTCTGAAAATTAAAAAAAATGTAGTATCCAGTCTTGAGGGTAGGTTAGTGTATCAACTGAGAGGGCATACCGTTCCTTTGGTCAAGTTAGCGGATATTTTAAAGTTAACTCCTTCAATTGATGAGGAAGCCTGGACGAATGAAGAGGGTTTTAAGATCAAAGAAGATGATGAATATCTTGTAATTATGGCATCTTTGTTGGATAAGCGGGTGGGATTTATTGTTGATAATATTGTAGATCAAGAGAAGATTTTTATTAAAAGCCTGGGGGGCTATTTAGGTAAAATAGATAATATAAGCGGAGTGACTATTTTGGGTAGCGGTGATGTTGTTATTATATTGGATATTGGGGGACTAATTACCAGTAGTAGGTTAAGTCATCCTGCATTGCAAGCGAGAAAAATTTTGCCTAAAGAGAAAAAAGCAGAAAAATTAATACTAGTTGTGGATGATAGTCTTTCTACCAGGGAATTGGAAAAAAGTATTTTAGAATCACAAGGATACAAGATAATTACAGCTGTTGACGGGATAGACGCGTTAAATAAGATTAGAGCAAATAGATTTGATGCGGTTGTCTCAGATGTTCAGATGCCCAGGATGGATGGATTTGAGTTATGTAAATCTATAAAATCCGACGATAAGATGAAAAATTTACCTGTAATAATGGTGACTGCTATGGAAAAGGATGAAGATAAAAGACGGGGGATTGAAGTCGGAGCTCAAGCTTATATTATAAAAGCGGCTTTTGATCAAAAGAGTCTTTTAGACGCGTTAGACAGGCTTATTGGGTAAAAAGATTTAAAAGGAAATCAATGAAAGAGAAAGGTTTAGTAAAAGTTTTAGTTGTCGAAGATTCTTCTTTTATGTGTAAGCTGCTGACAAATGTTTTAAATTCAGATCCTCGAATAATGGTAGTTGGTATTTCTAGGAATGGAAGGGAAGCCCTGGAAAAAGTTCCTGTTTTAAGACCAGATATTATAACTATGGATATTCATATGCCGGTTATGGGTGGATTTACAGCAATAAAGAAAATCATGACTAAGTATCCAACTCCAATAGTTGTGGTTTCCGGTTCTTTATTTAAGAAAGGTGTAACAGAAATTTTTAAAGCTTTTTCATTTGGTGCTTTAGATGTAATACCGAAAATTAAACTGGAGGATGGGAAGAAATATTGGGAAGAATTTAATAATAAGATAAAAGAATTATCAACAGTTCAAGTGCGGCGATATTCTGAAGAGAAGGCTATTCGGAAACAATTAGAATTTATTTCAAAACATGACCAGGGTATTTCATTAGAAAATGTTGTTTTTGAAAAAGGATTAGCAAACCCCGTGAAAGTTAGTCAAGATGAAACAACAAATATTAAGCCTTTTAAAAAAAGTTTAAATTGGAAGTCTATTAAAGATAAAAAAGGAAATATAATAAAAAATGGAGGAGGAAGGTTTTTAGATAAGTATGGAACATCTAATATAGTGGCAATTGCCACATCAACAGGAGGGCCGGGAACTTTATTTAGAATTTTAAAAAAAATACCTGCGGATTTTCCTTGTGGAATAGTTATTGTTCAGCATATTATGTGTGGGTTTGATGTAGGTTTGGCTGAGTGGCTTAATACCGAATGTTCAATAGAAATAAAGATTTCAGAGGATTCAGAAGTAATTAAAGCCGGTGTGGCTTATATAGCACCTTGTAATCTTCAGATGAGGGTAGAAGAGGATGGGAAAATAAATCTTACTAAAGAAGGCCCGAGGTGCGGTCATTATCCTTCAGGAGATGTATTATTAGAATCGGTAGCTCTGCATTATAAAGATAATGCTATTGGTATGGTGTTAACAGGCATGGGGTCTGATGGAGCATTAGGGTTAAAATCTATTAGAGATTTAGGCGGCCGAACTTTTGTTCAAGATGAGGAAAGCTCTGTTATTTTTGGAATGCCTAAGCGAGCTATAGAGACAGGCGCTGTAGAAAAGGGTAATGTTTTGCCTCCGGAAAAAATTGCGGAGAAAATTTTAGATTATTTG
>JAUVUO010000020.1 GCA_030601015.1 Candidatus Omnitrophota bacterium
ATTATACTGAGTGCAGCCCCGAAACTACTCTCAAAAGTTTGAATTTGCCCTAGTTTTTTCCAATAAATGCGAAAACTAATATTTACTACTTTGACACAAAGGTAAACTACAGAAAACGTTATTAATGTCATTAAAGCCGTATCTAAAAAATTACTGAATCCTTGACACAAATTCAATGTCTTTAAACTGAAAAACAAGGCAAAAAAATAAAAAATCGGAACAACTAATCGTTCAAGTATATGGACTATAAAATCATCTATCTCTGTCGAAGTTTTTTCTGCCCAACTTTTTAGTCTTTTTAATAATATCCGTTTAAATATCTTAGCTGCAATAATCCCTACCAAAAAAAGTACCAAAGCTGTAAAATATTTAAACAATTCATTACCAAAATATTCATGATTTAATACATCAACTAACATTTTTCTCCTTATAAATATTATTTTTTACGATAATCGGTTATTACTTTGCACGAGTAAAGCTTTCTGCAAATCTTCTTCATTAAGAAAACCAAGTTCTTTTAACGTTTCACCTAAAACAATACCTTTCTTCCAATGGATGTTTAGTGCCTCATCCAACTGTTCACCGGAAACTTTATTACTATCTAATAATATTTGACCCAGTGGTTTGTGTAAATGGGAATTGTTTTTCTCATTTGTACGTACAATATTATTCGAAGAAAATTTATTATCTCTTCGATCAGCCATAAATTTGCTTCCCGGAATTCTTTTGATATAAGTCTTTATTTCGACAATTTTTTCGCTCACCTCAATAGTACTCTTAATATCTGTCCCTGCTTCCTTATTTACAATAGCAATTGAAACACTCATTATAGGTATTTTTTTAATTATATTTGTCCTATCTTTAGCCACTATGAATCCTTGTTTTCTATCCACCTCACTATAATGAAACGGTACCACTTCATCAAACTTTTTAATAAAATTATGACAAATCCTCCCGCACTTATCAGGAGTACTTATTATTGCAAAATCATCCCCTCCTATATGACTAACAAAATCATCATTATTACCAAATTCCTTTAAATTTGTAAATAACATATATGCTGTATGTAAAAGAACTCTATCTCCCTTTTGGTAACCATAAACATCATTAAAGCATTTAAAATTATCCAAGTCAAAATATGCAAAAGAAAAAGGGTCTCCACCCTTTATTTTACATTTAAGGACATCCTCCAGAGTCCTGCCGCCGGGAAGTCCTGTTAAAGAACTAGCTTCCATCCTGTATTTACATCTACGTATAGTCATTTCGATTCTAATACGTAAATCTAAAGGGTCAGGAGGCTTAATAAGATAATCGTCAACTCCTTGCTTCAGATTCAATAGCTGGCCTCGTAATTGGCGTTTGTTGATAAGCGCTATTACCGGGATGAATGCTGTTGCAAAGTTATCTTTAAGTAAACGGCAGATATCCAGATGTTCCTTACTCGCTGTCTGAACATCTACCACTATAACATCCGGTGAAATTTTCTTTATAGTCTCTATATCCTCTATCTTTGTATTATTTTTCGAAGAATCTCTTAAAAAAACTTCATAACCCCAACCATCAAAACAAAAATTAAGGACATTTTTTAAATTTTCATCAGAGGATATTATTAATATTTTTGTAATTTTTTCCATATCTTTATCAATTTGGGAATGTAACATTTTGCAATTATGCCATTATACCACCATTTTTAAAATACACAAAATATTGATTTTATTTGAGTTTTTTGGTGGATGGATTAAAAATTTTTCTATGTTTTTGCGTGATAAAATTTCATATTTAATCTTTCTTATTTTTTTCGTCGATTACATTTTGTGCTATCTCCCGGGGAACTTCGACATACTTATCAAAACGCATTGAACTGTTTGCCCGGCCACTACTTAAAGACCGTAAATTCGTGGTATACCCAAACATTTCAGAAAGAGGTGCCTCTGCCTGAATACACTTCTGATTACCTTTAGCATCCATTCCTAAAATTTTACCTCTTCGCGAACATACATAACCCACGATATTACTAGCATATTCTTCAGGTGTGTTAATTTCTAAAATCATTGAAGGTTCAAGTAACACAGGGTTGGATTTTAAAAAAGCATTTTTAAAACATTCCCTAGCTGTAATCTTAAAAGCTAATTCTGATGAATCGACGTCATGATATGAACCGTCAATTAAACCAATTTTTATATCAACTACCGGATAACCCGCGAATACTCCTCTATTCATAGCCTCAACAATTCCTTTTTCAACCGCGGGAATATAATTTTTTGGTATAGCGCCTCCCTTAATGCTATCTGTAAATTCAAATCCTTTTCCCGGTTCATTAGGGGAAACTTCTAAAATGACATGGCCATACTGGCCTCTACCCCCAGACTGTTTAACATGTTTATATTCTTCCGTAACCTTTGCTAATATCGTCTCTTTATATGCAACTTTAGGCTGTCCCGAGTCAGCAAAAACTTTAAATTCATTCTTCAATCTATCAACAATTATTTCAAGATGCAATTCACCCATCCCTGAAATAATTGTTTCTCCGGTTTCTTTGTCAGAATGGGCCTGGAATGTTGGATCTTCCTCCGAAAGTTTAGCTAACCCCTTACTCATTCTATCTTGATCGGAACGTGTTTTAGGCGTAATACTGATAGAAACAACCGGTTCTGGAAAATCAATAGTTTCTAAAATTATTTGATTATTCATATCACAAAGAGTATCACCGGTTAAAGTGCTGTTTAATCCTACAACCGCCGCAATATCACCGGCAAATACAATATCTAAATTTTCTCTTTGATTTGCATGCATTTGAAGTATTCGTCCAACTCTCTCTTTTTTATTTTTTAAAGGATTATACACATAAGAACCTGCTTTCAAATAACCGGAATATACCCTTATATAAATTAATTTACCAATATGTTGATCAGCCTGTATCTTAAAAGCTAAAGCTGAAAAAGGCTCATTGTCAATAGCCTTTCGATAAATAACCTTCTCAGGATCTTCAGGGTCATTACCTTCTATATCAGGGATATCTAATGGTGAAGGCAAATAAGCTGATATGCCGTCTAAAAGATTTTGAATACCCTTATTTTTAAATGCTGAACCACAAAATACCGGAACGATCTCATTAGATATAGTTCCTTTACGTATAACATTAATTAACTCTTCCTTCGTAATTGAACCCTCTGATTTTAAATATTTCTCCATCAAGTCATTGTCATTGGCTACAGCTCTTTCAATTAATATATGCCTATACTTCTGGGAAATTTCTTTATATTCCTCATCGATTTCTTCAATTTTATAATTTTTACCCATGGTTTCATCATCGTAAATAAAAGCTTTCATTTCTAATAAATTGATGACTCCCTTAAAATTTTCTTCAGCCCCAATCGGAATCTCTAAATCTATCGGATTTGATTGCAAATCCTTTTCTATGCTTTCTAAAACTTTATAAAAATCAGCACCTGTTCTATCCATTTTATTAATAAAAGCCATTTTAGGTACTTTATATTTATCTGACTGCCTCCATACAGTTTCTGATTGAGGTTCTACTCCGCCAACCGCGCAAAAAACAGCAATGGTACCATCAAGAACTCTTAAACTGCGTTCAACTTCCGCGGTGAAATCAACGTGCCCGGGAGTATCAATAATATTGATACGGCAATCATCCCAAAAACAAGTAGTAGCCGCAGATGTTATAGTTATCCCCCTATCTTGCTCTTGTTTCATCCAATCCATTTGCGCGTTTCCATCATGCACCTCTCCAATTTTGTGAGAACGTCCGGTATAAAACAAAATCCTTTCGGTAAGAGTAGTCTTTCCGGCATCAATATGAGCCATAATTCCAATATTTCTTACTTTATCTAAGCCTATTTTACGAACAGGGAGACTATCTGTTTTTTTAACAATTTTGGCGTTACTATCTTCACTCTTTTCTATTTTTTCAACCTCTGTATTTTCGTTAATTACCTGAACTTTTTCGTTATCTAATGAAGCCGGCACCTCCGCATCTACCTCTAGAGATTGTTCCCCCTCCTGTTGCTCCTTCTTTATTTGTTTATCTTTATCCTGTAGTTCTTGTTCTTTCACTTGTACCGCTTCATCAATTTTATAATTTTCTTTATTTTCTGTCAATTCAAGTTCCGTATTTACCACCTTAACTTCTTCGTTAGTTAATACAATCGAATCATCTTTAACTTCACTTTCTGTTTCAATTTTAGTTTTTTCTGCTTCAACCTTTATTCCTCTTTCCAATTCATGGAGTTTGTGAACAATACTTATCCTCTCCGTATCAACTCTTTCTATCTCTTTACCCTTAATTTCTATTTCTTTATTTTTTATCTCTAATACATGCTTCAACTCTTCAACAAAATCATTTAAAACATTATAATCACTTTTAGAGACCCACTCACTATTTTCTTCTTTTTCCTGCATTTGTGCTATAGTTCTGGCATGAGTATTAGTTTGTTTAACTGCTGACTGAATATTTTCTGTAAGTTTGTCTATCTTGTTTTGCAAATACAGTCTATTATCTGCGGACTCTTTCAACTTAGTTTCCATCTCCTCTATATTTTTTTGTAATTCGTCTAAATTTCTTTTAAAATTTACATTTTTAGAAAACTCTTTTTCTAATTCCTTTTCTTTATTTAAAAATTTTATTCTAAGTTCAGCTATAGGCTGCCGATCTTTTTTTTGAATATCCTTTTGATTTTCCAGCCATTTTTTATTTCGTTTAATTTCATCATTAAGATCCTTCTCTTTTTTCTTCAATTCAGATAATCCTTGTTTTAAATCCGCGGCCTGTCTTTTTATTTTCTCTAACGACTCATTCTCTGTCTTAAGCCTCAAAATTTGATTTTTTAAAACTTTAATTTGCGCGTTTAAAATTAATATATTCTGTTGATCTATATTTAACTTTTTTTTTCGAGATGGTTTATCTTTTTTTGTGCCGCTATTATCAAAAATAAAATAATAGACACCCAAAACAATTGATAAAGATAAGAGAATAAATATTAGTATAATCATCTAAATTAAATAATCCGTTTATAGTATTAAATCCTAAATATTGGCAATTGCTCTAACAATATCTTTTTTTGTCATTACACCAACTAATTTATCATTAGATAATACGGGGAAATAATATTGTTTATTTTCTATCATGATTGTTGCGGCATCCTCTATTGATATATCAGGACTGATAGTTAAAAAATCTTTATCCATAATTTCACCGACTTTATTTGCCGTTATCTTTTTCATTTCCTCTTCAAACCGTTTTATCCCCAGAGTTAAAAATCCTAAAGAAATATTTACAAATGTAGGTAAATGAACTTTTTTATCCTGAAAAATAACCCCTTCCTCTTGAACAACTCCTACCAATTTACCTTCCCTATCTACTACCGGCGCCCCGCTGATATTTTTTTCTACAAGTAATTCTGCCAATTCATGTACGCTCATTTCCTCAGGAACAGTTATTACATTCCTGGTCATCACTTCATTTACTTTCATATCCCCTCCTTTTCTCATAAATTTCTTTTATATTGAATTATAACATATCTTTATGACATATTTAAAGAACTTATAAAAATAGTTAGCAATTCTTTCAGCCAAAGATTGATCGGTCTTCTGCGGAAGCTCTTAAGCTAGTCGTAAAATAGGGCGAAGACGGGGATGGGTTGGCGAGTTGATAAGATAAAATGTAAAATATAATAGAAGCAACACTATTAGATTGCCCGGTTGCTCCTCCGATCAAGCCGGAAGAGGTTAATGATAAAATAGGTATTTTGACACAGTCTGTTTCGCCGAGATGGCAGTTGCGGGAATATTTTTTCTATTTTTTTATCCTGCATCCTGTTATCTATTTGTCATTTCTGTGTATTGTCAAAACATCTTCTGTGTTTTTATTGGTAAGAAAAATTCAAATTTAATATTCGGCAATTAGCTGCAAGCTATTTCCGCAATACGTAATTGCTATTTTACTCTTTTATGCTATAATTCAAGCATGCTTGAAAAACAAATATATTTTGATTACTTAGAAGCGCTTAAATCTAGAAATAAAAATAAAATCAGTTATCTTAGCTTTATACGCTCTGAACTGAAAAATCATGCCATTAATTTTAAAAAATCAAAATTAGACGATTCTGAAGTTTTAATAATACTGAAAAAACTACAAAAAAATCTTTTTGATACAACAGCAAGTATTGCACCCAATACTCGACAAGATCTTCTTAATGATTTAGAAAAAGAGTTGCAAATTTTAAATCAATATTTACCCAAACCTCTCGATGATTCCGAATTGCTAAAAATTATAAACCAAGTTATCACAGACATAAATGCCTCGTCTATGAAAGATATGGGTAAAGTTATGAAAGAAGTTTTATCAATAGTTGGTTTAAAGGCTGACTCAAAAAAATTAAGTTCTTTTGTTAAAGACAAATTAATGTCTCATTAAATTTTTTATCCCTTCAGAGTCTATCAGGCAATTCTTTAAATATATCTTGAACAAATTCAATAACCGGATGGGAATTATTTTTCTTAGCCCTATTTATTAGAGTATCTAATTTTCCAGGCTTGTTAAGCATATCACTGATCTTATCAAAATTAAAATCACCCTCATTATCATAAAAAGCTTTTAGATCCTGCATGAACTTATCGATATCATATCCTTTTAAGAAAGTATTTAATTCTGCGATTTTGTTTCTATTCAGCTTTCTATTAGATTCAATATCTATATATTTTTTTCGATTCATATTGTTTCAGTAATTTTTAAAGCATTGTTTATAATATATAAATATATGATGCTAATACTTACATATTCTGCAGTGCTTCTTGTATAAAAGGTAAAATCCCTTCTACTTCCTCTTTAAGCATTCTTCCAAGTTTAGCAAACCTAAAATTACCGTTAGAATCTTTAGTCTCTCTTGAAATTTGCAACTTCTTTGAGCCATTATTATAAGAAAAAACACTGACAGTTATTTTCAACTCGTCTGTTTCCCATGCTTTTGAAAATAAATTTTGATCTAAATTGCTATCGTATGGCATATCACCCTCCTTTTTAATTATCTACTTTTTTCATCACTATATATTTCAGCTCTTGATTTACAGTTAACTTATTATAATATATAATTCGTAATAGTAAAGATTGAATCTTCTGAAACTTAAGTTGACTGATCTTCGATAAATTTCATGATTTTCTGCTGAATTTCATTAGTTATATCATAAAATTCTAACCCCATTCCGGGATAATCTCGATACTGTATTTCTTTATCTGCAACCCAAACAACTTTTGTAGCCAATATTAACTTATCAAGCCCAGGGGGAAGATTTATATATGTTTCTAATATTTCTCCTAATTGAAACAATACATTTGTCTTTACAAACATTCCTACAGCACTCAAATCTATAATAATCCCTTTATATATTTTCCTTTTATCCCCAAATTTTGTTTTAAATTCAATAATTTTTCTGGATTCGACCCGTTTAAATTTTCTTCTTAATTTTCCCTTTGTTTCTTTTGGGATTTCATTTTTATTTTCAATAGCTTTTAATGCTTCTTCTTCTGAAATATAACATTTAAATACTTTATCTAATCCCACAACAGTAAACAACCGTCTTACATGAGCAGGAACGGCATATAATTTTAATTCTCCCGAATGATTTAAAACATTTTTATAAATTACAGCAATCAACGATATTCCTACATAATCAATAAGATTTACACCATTAAAATTACAAATAATGTTTTTTGTCTTATTATTTAAAACCCAACCCACTTTTTCTACTAATTTAGAAGAATTAATATCAATATTACCTTCAATATCCAATATAGCCGTATTATTTTTTTTTCTTATTTGAATTTTCATATCAATAAACTAAGCAAGGATAAAATTAAACAATAATAAGCAAAATTTTTAAATTTTTTCATAATCAAAAGTTTTTTTACCACTCCTAAAGCAAAAAATGCCGATACAAAAGCAAATATAAACCCCAATGAAATTTCTCGAAAAGAAATATTACTGTGAACTAATTCTTTTATTTCTAACACAGAAGCCCCTAAAATAGCGGGTATTGCGATTAAAAAAGATAAGACAAATGATGACTCAGGAGAAAATCCTCTTTTCAAAAAACCCGCGATAGTAATACCAGACCTTGATATACCCGGGAATAATGCGGCTGATTGTAAAAGGCCAATTATAAAAGAATCTTTTAATCTTAGTGAATCCCAACTTCTATTTTTATATTTATTTGTAATATTAAATAATATCATAGAGTTAACCATTAAACATATGGCTACCAAATATTTGTTATCAAAAAAACCTTTCAAATAATGCCTAATAAAAAGACCTATTACACCTGTAATTATTGTAATTAAACATATTTGAGGAAATAATTTTTTATTGAACAAAAGTTTGATATGGCTAAATAGAAATACGAAAATCGCAAATAGGGTGGCAATATGCAAAAAGACAAAAAAAGCACTATAATCTTCTTGTATCGCCAGAAGTCTCTTTAACAAATAAAGATGCCCTGAACTGCTTATTGGAAAGAACTCTGTTAACCCTTGAATAATGCCGAGGAATACAAATTTCAGCAAAGTCAACCTCGAATAAGGAGATAACTAACAAAAATAAGGACAATAATTCCAAGAGTTAACGATATGTATTCAAAAAAATCAATTTTCTTTGGTGTTCTGTTAATTTGTTTCTCGTTTTCAATCTCTTTACTAATTTTCTCGGATTTGCGCTGATTTAAAATATCCTCTTTTTCCTCACATTCTCCAAACTCATCTTTAAACGATATTCTAACATCTTCTCCATCACCTTCTGTCTCTTTATTTTCTCCCGCATCCTTTATTTTTTTTTGCTTATCATCTTTTAATTTTTTTTCATCACTTACAAACTGTTGATTCTCTAAAGGAGCAACATTCCCCATCTTTTTATTATCGTTATTTCCACTAAATACACTAATATCTTCTTGCTGCCTATTCGCAGTAAAAACTTCTTTGTCCTCATTCGCGGCTGTATGTCTTGGAATATCAGAGATAGCTTTATCATCAAAAACTATCTTAATTTCCGGGAGATTACTTTCCACCTTATGTTTCTCGTCAATTTTGTCACCATTGTTTTCTTCAGTATGTAAATTATTTACAACTTCCTTCTTGTCCATCAACTCTCCCAAGTCTGTTCGGCAATTATGGCAAATACAAAGATGTTCTTCGACCATCTTTATTTCCGCCTCACTTGCTTGATGCCTAAAATATTTTGGTATTATTTTCTTAATATCTTCACAATTCATAAATTAACAAAATATTTTTAAAATCAATAATCTTACTATCACTAAATTAGTTTATCACAGCACATTGATTTAACAAGAATATTTTACGTATTTTTATTGAACCTTATCAGATTATAAAAAATATTAATGAAAATTAAAAGGCTTAATCTGAATAATCTTTCCTTTTTTTATCATATCTCCAATTTTCCCTTTCATCCACTCACGCAACACTTTTCTTGTCACTGGAATCAAACCGATAAACCCGGCAAAATCAGTTAAAAACCCGGGAGTTAACAGCAATATCCCGCTCACTAAGATTAAAAAACCATCTATCAATCTATCTGCGGGCATTCTTCCAAGATTAATATCATCCCGTATCTTACCTAATATCAAAGCACCCTGAATCTTCGCTAAATAAGCGCCCGTTACCCCCGTGGAAATAACAATTACAACCGTATAGTATAAACCAATAACCTGGCCTATTTTTATCAAAAGCACTAATTCAATTGTTGGAACAGTAATAAATAATAAGATAAGATATCCTAACATTGTTTACATCTCCTTTTTAAATTAAATATTTTTTAATGTGTTCTTTTTTTGAAATATGTGTCTCATCTATCTGCAGTCTGTTAAAATTCAAACCTCTACATTTTCGCTCAATAAAATTAAAACAATTTAATAGTTCATAAATTCCTTAAAACCTCTTCATTCTTTTCATTCAAATATCAACAAAACAACATTCAATACGCGCCCGGCAGGACTCGAACCTGCAACCCTTTGATCCGAAGTCAAATGCTCTATCCATTTGAGCCACGGGCGCATTGGATTATAATGAAAATGTTTCATTTTGAAACATTTTCATTATACACAAACATTATACAATTTTAAATATTTTATAAAAAAAAAGAAATGATATTTTCGAATATTTATACTTTATTGAGTATTAGTTTTATAAATTTTATTATTTGATGATTCAACAACAGCAAAAAAAGTTTCCGGCAATTTTTGCTTAAGAGTTATTTGTTGTAACAAAGCATACGCGATGATTTCTTCATTAAGAAATTCTTCCGCATTGCACCTTATTTTAAAAATTTTTTCAACCATTTAATCCTCCCCATTGTAAAATGAAACAACTGCTATTCTTCTTTAAAAAAATAAGCAACCTTTAAAGGGTTGCTTATTTAAAATAATAGCACTAAAATAAACACCTCCGTGGCTTTTAAAAAGGTTATATTTATCTTTGATTTAAATAGTTATTCTATTTATTCTACTTTTACTGCTAAAAAAGTCAAGAAAAATTCTTTGTGGTATATTAACCGCAAATTTCTTGGAATTTACATCTTCGGCAAGTCCACTCATTATCTGTCTTGGGACATAACTCAATATTAGCCAAATTTTTTTCAATATCAAACAAAACGGATTTCATATCGTTAATACTGTTGATGATATAACTCTTTATTTCCTCCGATGAAACCGCCTGAACCGGAGAAAAAGATACTTCTTCAGCACCTAAATATACCGGGACTAATTTCACATTTACATAATCCGCTTTCCATTTCCTTTCGGCATAAAGTGTATAACAGGATAATTGAAAAATATCTTTATCGTACGGTTTACCGGTTTTCCAATCATATACGATATATTGTCCGTCGAGCACTGCGAAATCCGGTACAGCATAAATTTTTGTACCTTCAAACAAAAAACTGTCCAACTCATCAATAGTCAAAAAGTTTTCACGAGGCAATTTTGAAAAAAAATCTATCAATCCTGAATTATAAAAATTCTTTATACTATTTACAACTTTTTGTAATTTTTGAGTTAAGGCCTCTCTTTCCGGCACACAATTATAATAATGTTCAAAAAGATTAAGATTGTTTTTTATATTTTTTTTCCACGCTTGACTACGCGATTGTTCCCATGTGCGCATTAACATTTGCTTAGCTTTCTTACGCGCGTCTTCTAAGGAAATATCGTTACCATAAAGTTTCGTGCTTAGTATCCATTTAATAATCTGATGAACAATATCCCCTATCCAGGCATCAATATTTCTTATGTTCTTTACTAAATAAGCTTTACGGGCAAATTTATCTGAATCTTTGCTCCATCCCCCCCAGGAAGCATAATAGTTATAATAATAAGCTCTGCGGCATTCATTAAATAGTCTATCTCTAGAAACCGACCATGTTAACTCACTTTTGAATTTTGCCATTATTGCCTCCTATAAATCAAACAAATCCTGTCAAAAATATCTTCTGTTTTTTCATATAAGTCTTTATATTTTAATGGTTTCCAGGGATTCATCCCCCTCCCCTAAAAATATAAACAAATAAAATCACCTTTTTAATTTGCAAAATTTTTAAATAGCTATAACCCTCTCAAAAATTCAGGTTTTAATTTTATTTCACCGTTAATAGCTAATCGAAGAAGCCTCAATAAATATTCTTTGTCTTGAGGAAATCTTCCTGCAAGTGAAATATAATTTGAAGCATGATTGCTTCGAAAAATTGTTTTCTTTAAATCAAGCCCCTTGATAATATCATATGACTGTTTCAGCAATTCAAGAGGATTTAACTCCTGAAACTCCGACCTTTGAACCTGATAAAACAA